>JACQAW010000085.1 GCA_016194725.1 Deltaproteobacteria bacterium | reverse complement strand
GTCAGCGGCGCCGTCGTGGACCAGAGCGCCGTCACCCGCGTCCTGGGCCATGCGGCAAAGGCCCCAGAAGCGATCGACGCCATGATCAAGGTTGGCCGGCGGCGATCGCCGATAAACCTTTTCAAAGCTGCGATAAAAAACTTCGTCGCGTTCGTCCGCGTCCATGATGCGGAAAAACGGGGGCAGTCCGGCCAGCGCGCCAAACTCGCTGACGATGCGTCCGCAGAAACCGTGAATGGTATAGACCTCGGCGGTGATATGGTCGGCCAGCTTCTGCTCTAGGTCAGCTTTGGATTTTTCGGTGAAAGAAACGCAAAGAATGCGTTTGTCAGTCGGTAAGTTGCGAACCCTTTGGACAAGTACGGAGGTTTTTCCGGCGCCGGCGTCGGCGGCAACCGCTACTCGAGGCAAAAGCAATTTGCCACCGGTGTCGCGCTCAAAGAGCTCGCGCTGCTCGTCGGTCCACTCGCGGCTCATTGGAGCACCTCGGGATCGAAACCGCAGACCGGTTTATAGCTGCACTTGGGGCAGTCTTTTTTGGGGCGCGAGGGACGAGGCGCGAAATCACCAGAGCGCAGGCGCTGTGCCGCCTGGAGCCAGCTTTCGCTGACCTTTTCGAACAAGGTTCCGAACTCCCCGTCATACAGGCCACTGTTGCGGGCATGGGTGGTGTGCAGGGCTTTTTGATGCTTTTTGAGAAATACGCCGTTCTTGCCTTGCACCTTGTTCCCGACGGTAAGATAAAAAACCGCGCCGGGCTCGAGCGCGTGCTCAAGCTCGGTGGCACGCGCGTACATGAGCAGCTGCGCGCCCAGTCCGGCCTGCAGCTCTTTTCCAATCAGCGGCGCGGCTCCCGACTTGTAATCGATGACCACCGAATGTCTGCCGTCACTGTCGATGCGGTCAGCCTTGCCCCGCAGTTTGAGCACTCCCCCCAGATCGAGCTCGATGGGTTTCTCGACCGCGAACGGGCGGAGCGATGGATGCATTTCGCGGTTTTCAAATTCCCACTCCAGCCATTTTTCGGCACGCAGGCCAATGGTCGCCTTGGCTTTGGCAATCAACGGCTCGTGGCGAAACATTCCCGTGAGGTTTTTTCGCGTGGCTTCCTCGTCGACCAGGACGCGCACTTTGAGTTTTGCGGCTGCGAGGTCATCGACACGGCTGCCTTGCAACTCATCGGCGAGGTAACGTTCGAGCACACGGTGCAGGATATTGCCTCGGGCGCGCCCGTCAGGGTCAAGTCCCAGCTCGTCTTCCTGCTCGAGCTTCAGAACGTGGCGCGCGTAATAGATAAAAGGGCATTTGAGGTAATCCTCGAAACTCGAGACCCTGACGGAATACCCGTCCGCCGCCTGGGGCCCGAGGTCGGGACGCAGTAGCTCTTCGGCGTGCGCAGTGGTGGCAACGTTCGTGATCGCCCACCCCACGGCTTCATGGCCACCCGCATGCGCGGCGGTCTGCTGGCCCTTCACCTTTTTAAAAAGCGCGGCCTCTGGCATCAGCTCACCCGAGATGCCGTGGTCGGTTCCTGAAAACACGACATTCTCATGCGCGGTCAGGCCATACAAAAGCAAGGATTCGTCGCGAGCCACCCGTTCAGCATGGGTAAGTCCCAGATGCAGGCGGTCCCAGAGCTTGCGCACCTCGAGTGCTTCCCAGTCCCAAAGGTCGGCTGGAGGTTTCGAACGGACGAGAGTGTTGGCCCCCAGGACAAAAGCATGCCCCACTTGTTCGGGCAACCAGACGCCGTGCCCGACGAAGTGGATCCCGTCGGCCGCGCGCAGGGATTGAGAACGTGATCGGGAGTCCAGAAACTCTTCGAAGAGGGGAACGTAGCGCGGAAGCCTGCCGCGAAAGCCCTCGAGAAACGGACGCTCTTCGCTGATGTGACGCGCGAACTCCAGAAAAACATCGGCACCCGGCAGGTCACCCAGCAGCTCGCCCATGCGCCGAACCATTTGCTCGGCGGCGTTGAGAAATTGCGTCGGCATCAGGGTGCGGCCAAAAAGAGCAAAGCCTTCAACCAGCACGCGCAGCTGTGGGGATTCATTTTCTTCGAGCAGGCGCGCCCATTGCGCAGCGCCTCCATGCAGCCCCTGCTTGAAGGCCGCTTCGTAGAGCTCGTGTCGGCCCTCGCCCACGCCCAGCCAGGAACGAACCTCGTCGAGCTTGAGCCCCGAGGCCAGCGCTTTTAAAAAATCACGCCACCACAGCCAGTCGGCGTTGTCTTTCCACGCGCCCGCTAGCGTGGGATCGTGCAATGGCACATGCCATCGCTGCAGGCGCTGACGAGCGAAACGTTTGTAGAGGTCGTCGTTGGGGACAAAAAGCGCGATCTGCCGCCAAGGTACGCCCTGCTCTCGCAGTGTTTTGAGGCGGTCGCGCAGGAATTCGAACTCGTCCCAGGACGAGTGCGGTTGCCAGACTTGGACTCGGACTCGCGGCGAAGTTTCATCGAGCGCCACCAGCTCGATGCCCAACGCCTGACAGCGAGGAGCAAACTGCGCGAACGCAGCAGCGGGCAACAGCAGCTTCAAACTCACGCCCTGTTCGGCAACCCGGGCAAGCAGAGCTTCTTCGAGTGGCGTAAACTCGTGAAAACCCCAAAGCCAGATTTTTTTTGGAAGTTTTGCATTTTTTTCGTCAAGCACATTCAGCGCTCGTCGCAAAATTTCACCCTCACCCCAAGGCGTAAGTTGACCCTTGCGCCACAAGTGCACAATCACTTTTGTGAAGGCTCCGAGGCTGGCGTCACGCGAATGAAAATAATCCACAACCGCATCGAGCTCTTCCTGGGTGACATAGAAGCGGTCGAGATGTGTAAGAAACTTCGCTATCTTCAGGGCCACCGGACGAGATTTGAGATGCTGACAAAGTTCAGGTACAGCTGATTTTAAAAAATCCTGCGTACCCACTCGCTCGAGGGCATCGCACTGGGACGCAAGACCCAGCGACTTATCCACAGAAGCTTTAGATTTATTTAGAATGTCGGACGCGAATTCCACGAGCGTACCCGCGGCCCACGAAGGGACGACCGGAGTTTGAAGAAGGAGCTGATCTTTTACGGCTTCGCGCGAGCATAATGGTCCAACGACCAGGCGAGTGTGGTCGAGCCAGGGTAAGTCGGACAGAACTTCGCGGATGACTTCTTCCAGGCGCAAGCTTTGTTCCGACTCTCAATATTCCAGCGAAACTTCGAAGTCCGAAGATTT
>JACQAW010000220.1 GCA_016194725.1 Deltaproteobacteria bacterium | reverse complement strand
GTCATTGGTGACGGTGTGCCCTTGAGTGGCTTCGAGCAGATACAGCTTGCCGGCGCGCTTGCGAAACGCGACGACCCGGCTCTTGAGCCCGTGAAAGGACGGCGCATCGCCATTCTGAACGACGATGGACTGCAGAAGGAATTCTTTTTCGAGGGCTATTTTGGCGATGGAAACTTTTGCTTTGTCGTTTTGAGAAGTCGAGGCGGAAAGCACTGGCTTGGACTCGGCGGAGGAACTTACGGCAAATGCCGCGGCGATCTTTGGCGGAGCGGCCACCTCAGGCCTTGATTCAATTCCAGCCCTGTCCGGACTTGCCTTGCTGCAACCCACTGCCCCAAGAACGCACAACACGCCTATCAGCTTTTTCATTTACATCCCCCCGAGTTGGCGCCGTTATAGGCTTAATTTCGCAAGGTGTCAAAATATCGATAAAATCAAGTAATTACGACCCCTTACGTCCGTTCTTCGGAGCAAACAGATATTGCAGGCGCTTGGTAAGATCGGTGATCTCGTCAGGCGCGAATGTGCCGTCTGACGCGGCTTTCAGAATGGCCGGAGGCAAATCAAGCAGCTCACTCTTGGGCGTCAGCAGCTTCAACGCGCGCCAGAGCATCGAGTCGGTGCGCGCGGCGCCGAAGCGCTTGCGCAACGACCAGAAAAACCGCGGAACAAAGTTACCAGGTTCGACCAGGTCTTTTTTTGTGGCCGGGTCGGGCGCCGAGCTGAAGTCGCGGCTATAAGGCATCGTCGAAAATTCCTCGGTATCGCCCATCGACGGGCCACCGCCGATAACCGAGCCATAATAATCCGAGTACCCTTCATTCAGAGCCGAGTCATGAATGATGCCCAGATAGGGCCGGGTCATCAGATGCGTCCACTCGTGATAAATAATCGTCGGCACGCGCGCGGCATCCAAAGGAAAGCCAGCGGTGCCCAGCACGGTATCCTTGATGCCAGGTATCCAGCGGGTGATAAGATAAGGCGGCATGTATTTTCTTTTCGGCACGAAAAACCAGATTTCGCGCTCCTCGTCGGGCGTGCCCCACTTGTCGGGGTCGACATCGGGAAATGTCTGCGACGTGTTGTGGCGTTCCGCCTTCGTGAACTTGATCCACATAGCCCAATCGACGTCCATTTCAAGGCGGATTCCGACAGGCTTTTTTTCCTGATTGATCTGCTCTCCGACCATGGACGACAGCCAGTTGTAGTAATCGATGGCACGATGCACGTGATAGTACACATTGCTTGCCGCCGTGTTGTGCGACTCCCACGTCAGGACCTCGTCACTCTGTCTCAAATGCATTTTGAGGTGCTCGCACTCAATCGGGCCCGTGGGGTATTTGCCGCCGATGAAGTAACGGCCCACCTTCGTGTGTGAGCTGCCTTTGGGCTTGTAAAGGTAAGCCGGAAAATTCTCGGGGCGCTCGAGGTCTTTAGTCAGGACACGGCTGTTTATGGCATCCACCAGATCGGGGATATTTTCCGTGCCGCTGAGCATACCGTCGTTGCGCGGATATTCGGCGGAAGCGATTTGTATCGAAGCCAGGAACACTAAAACATGGGCGGCGCTCAATAAAACAAACTTCATTTTCGATTCCCCGATAAAAAAATGGGCGCGGCCCAATCAAGTGCCGCGCCCACCTTATACTACAAATCAATTCAATTTAACAGCTCAGCCCACGAAGTAAACGGGGGTCGTGAGCAAGGCCAGAAGCAGGATTACCAGAAATACATACAGCACGACAGCGCCGTTGTAGCAGCCGTAGTAGCCGCAGTGGTAAGCAGCGCCAGTGACCTGGCCCTGCAGCGCGCCTGTGAGCTTCTGCATGTCAGCAGCAGAGACCGCATTGGCCTTCAGCTTGGCAGCGAAGTTCGCGTCGACGATCTTGGCGTTCTTGGCAGCGACGTCGAGAACGGCGTTCAGCTGATCCTGGCTCATCCAGTTCTTGCCGACAGCCGCTTCGAGCACGTCTTTGATTTCCAGGTGGTTGGCCTTGGCGGTAACAACCAGGTTACGCAGAACTTCGGCTGGGGCTTTGCCCTGCTTCAGTTCGATGTACGTGTTCTTATAAACTTGCTCAGCGGTGAGCTGGCCACCGAAGGCAGCAGGGCTCACGCAAAATGCAGCCATGGTCAACATAACGAAAAAATTCTTCATTCTAATTCTCCTCTTAAAAACCGACTTAGGTCGTGACAGGTGGCGTACTGCCGGCATTAACATTTGTCAATAATCCCACTCGTTCATGATAAAGTTTTTTTCATGCTCCCCGAAAAACCAGTTCCAAAACGGAACCAGCGCAAGGCAATTGTATTGGGAGTATTGCTGTTTGCCGCCACGCTTGCGACTTACATTACCTGGACTCACGTGAGCGCGACCATGGTGCTGCGTTGGTTCGTGCGCGAAGCCGGAATTCCATTGAAAATCACCAGAAGTAGCTGGGACCTGCGCGTGCAGGAGCTGCTCAAAGGCAAAATTCGCAATCTGCATCTGGATGTTTATTATGAGCCGCTGAAAATCGCGCTCACGATAAATACGCCGGTCGAGTACTCGCACCGTGGCGACCACTGGTCCATTCAGCTCAAGCCCGCTCTTACGATAGACAACCTGCCGCCAGCCAGTGGAACGCTGGGACTCGAGCTTGAGCTGAAAAAAGGCCAGTCCCTGGCCGAAAGCGCCGACGTTGCCATTCACCTTCACGAAGCCGTTCCGCTGCTGCTGCAAGACGGTGCGGGCGCAATCAGCGCCGACTCCTGGAAAATCGATGGTGTCGTCCGTTACGCCAAAGTACTGAGCTCGCAGCTCGACTTTCAATTCAGCAACGTCAAAGTTCGCGACGCCGCTTCGACTCGCACGCTGTCCGCAAAAACTCTTCGCGTCGCGACCACGACCGACTGGCCCGCCCGCCCGCCTTTACCCCTTGAGGTCAAGGGCAGAATCAACGCGGAAGGCCTAAGCTATCTTGATTCCGGGTTTTTTATCGAGGAACCGAAAGTACAGCTCGCCGCGGCCTTTCACTTCGACGGGCAGCATTTTGAACATGTGGATATCTCTGTGGTGGATCCGGTGGCCCTTGGAATCACCGGCTCATTCGGAGCCGGCGCGCTACGGGCAGCCGTTGCAATGCGCGGCGACCTGGATGCGCTATACACCCACCGCCTGGTGCAATGGCTTGAGCCCCGGCTTCCGCTTCTGCATCGTTCGACCGCGAAAGGCTCGCTGAAGCTGAGCGCCCGCCTGACCCTTGACGCCGGCAAGCCCCTCGTGGCCCGGGGCATTTTGGAGACCGACGCGAAGTCTTTCGAGCTGCCCTCGCGCGACCTTTACGTGGATGGCGCGAGCTTGCGCATGCCCCTTGAGTTTCCCGGCACGCCCGACTGGGGTGACGTCGAGCTCAAAACTCTCGAATTTCACTCGGTGAAGCTCAAGAACCTTGGCATTCGTGCGCGCCTGGACAGCAGTGGCCTGGACGTCACCACCGAGGATGCCAGCGGTAAAGACCAACCCATTCGCCAGTCGGTATGGGGTGGCACGATCGACATTGCCAAGCTGTATGCGCACCTTGGCGGCAAGAGCGGAACTGAATTTACGGCGGCCGTAACCGGAGGCCCATTTGCACTTTCGGCGATTCAAAGCGATCTTTGCCTGCTGCCTCAGCATCCCCTGAGCGGTAAACTCAGTTTCACCTATCCTGACATCGCGCTGGACGGAGGAACTTTGGCGCTGGCGGGCGATACAAATATCGAGCTCTTCAACGGCAAGGCGCATATTGGCGACATGGCTTTGGTGCCTGGCCTAAATGGC
>JACQAW010000219.1 GCA_016194725.1 Deltaproteobacteria bacterium | reverse complement strand
GCCGCCGCCGGTTTGGGCTGCTCGAGCACCGTGACTTCGATTTTGTCGGATGACGTAAACGGACCGCCGAAAATGATCAGCGCCGCTGCCACGACCAAAAGCGCATGAAAACCCAGCGACAGCGTCCAGGACGAGTCGTGCAGCATGGAAAAAAGATGGGAGCGCAGAACTGCGCCCGGCGTTTGCCGCCCGCTAATGCTGTATCTGGATGGCAAAATGAGTCAGCCCCGCTGTTTTCATCAGATCGATAACTTTGACGACATCACCATGGCGCGCATCGACGTCAGCGCTCAAGATCGCCTGCACCTCGGGGTTTGCCGCAACCGCAGTACGGGCTTTTTCCGCCAGCGCCTCATCGGTACTGAGCTGGCCGTCGACCAGAATCTGCCCCTGTTTGGTGATCGCGATTCCGAACGAGGACAAATTTTTATGTTCGCTGCTTGCCGCTTTGGGTAGCCGAATCGAAAGCGTATCTTTCATCAGCGCCGGCGCGGTGACGATGAAAATAACGAGCAGCACCAGCGTGACATCAACAAATGGTGTCACATTTATGGATGATATCGGCTCGCCACCGGAACTCGAAACATCGGATAGTTCGCCCGCCATCGCAGCCCTACCCGTCTATTCTCGAGATGTAGAAGTCGCGCAGCGATTCGCATTCGGTCAGCACCAGCCGCAGGCGGCGCGTGAACGTGTTGTAGGCCACCACCGCGGGAATGGCCACGAACAAGCCGACCGCCGTGGCCACGAGGGCTTCGGAAATCGAGGTCATGACTCCCGCGGTATTCGAGGTCTGGTTTCCCAGCACGCCGAAAGCCTGAATGATGCCCAACACCGTGCCGAACAAGCCAATGAACGGCGCGTTCGAGCCCAGCGTCGCAAGCACGGTAAGCCCGGCCTCAAGGCGCGTGCGCTCGGTGGTCAGATAACTTTTGACGGCGCGGTCAATCTGCTCGGAATTCTTGGAGCCCGTTTGCACCGCGGCTCGCAAAGTGCCCGCGAAGATTTCAGAATCCGTGGCCGAGGCTTCGACCCACTTCTGCAAGCCCTTCCAATCGCGGCCTGCGATGAGCTTTCGCGCTTCAGCCAGACCCGCCGGCAATTTCGAAAGGCCCTTGAAGACGCGGGAACGCTCGATCATGATGCGAATGGACCACACCGAGAGCCCGAAAAGCAGAATCAAGATGAGCCGTGACGCCCACTGTGTTGCGACAATCCAAGGTGCCATAGGTGCGCGAAAAGTATGAGAAGCAGGCTGAATTGTCCATTAAAAGGAAAAACCGACATTAATGCATCGCGACGCTTCAAGGATTGAGCATCAGCTGATCAGGCGAGGTCATTAAAAATTCACAGCTAAACTCACTCTTACCCTGCCGCTTTCGGAAGCTGGAGTCGACGGCAATTGCCGTCAGGCGGTTCAGGGCTTTGATGGCCGGGACCTCACCGCTGAAGGCCGGTATGCCCGCTTCGGTGAGTGGCTCCAGAAAAGCGCGCGTGGTTTCGTCGAGCGTGCTGACGCCGTATTTATTCGAAAGCTTCAGGGTAAATTTGGCCAGATGAATAAAGCCCCGAAAAAAATTGTAGAGCACCACTCCACCGACCAGGGGGCGCCAGGAATCCAGATACGGGTGCGTGGCAATGGCCTCGGGGCGAATGAGGTAGAGCAGGACCAGCGAAAGGCCGTTCAGGCCGAAAAAGGCCGGGTACACATGGCGCATGATTCTTGCCCTGGCCTCATTAGTGGGTCCGCCGTGCACCTGGTTGATCTTGAAAATCTGAAGCATCGCGACTTTGAGAACCTCGCCTGCCTGTTCATTGAGGCGTTGGCGTTCAATCGGGTCAGGCGTCCTGGGCGCCTCACGATAAGGCGACCCGGCCAGCACGTCGGGCTGGACCGCCGAATACTGCCGATAAATTTCGACCAGCTGCTGCGCGAGTCCCTGCATTTTCGCGCGCACCTTCTTTTTCCCGATGGGCAATGAGTTATAGATTTTTTCATACTCAGGGGAATACCGCAGGCGATACATTTCACGGTACATCGTATCGTCCAGGGCACGGTCATTCTGCGCCTGGCAGATCGTTGCAACGGTGAATGTGACGAAGACAAACAGCGCGATTCGCATGGCGGCGCTCCCCCGGGACGCTACTTTTCTTATCGGGTTCATTCGGTAGCGGCGCGACTGGGCAATAAAGTTCCAGTGAGACCTTATTTCACGGAATCGCGAATCAGCCCAATGACCTCGGGGTCGCTGAGCAGGTTGGCATGCCCGGCCTTGGAATCAAAAGTGCGGTACTCGATTCCTTTTGGCGGCACCGCATGCTGAGCGGCCACACGACCATCGCCGGGCTGCCGGGTGCTGGCATCCAAATCCCAGCCTCGCTTGCTTTCAACATCGGTGCGGCGGGCCGCCACGATCGTCGGCAGCGTTTTGCCCAGAACCACCGTCACCGTGGGGTATTTCGCGGCATGGGGCTGCAGCAAAAGTCGAAATTTTTTCGCGTGCTCGAGCGCTTTTTGTAAAAACTTCTCCTGGGCATTTGCGTCGGCCGAAGGCTTCCAAAACACGGCCAGGCCGTTTCGGCGCCAGGCCGCAGCCGAATAGAAATCCATCTTGACCGGTTTGCCCTGACGGTCCTCAAGCCCTACTCCGTCCAGCGGAAAAAGCGCATACACCGAGGGAAACGTGAACAGCACCGGTGGCGAAAGAATTCGCGAATTCAGTCCAGTGAGCACTCCGGCATGCAGGTCTTCCAGAAAGCCGACGCCGCCGGTAAACGGCACGCCTACGAAGATGACGTCATGGAAAATCTCGGGTCGCTTGTTCAGCAAAGCCATGGCGACCAACCCGCCCATGCTATGCGCCACCACCTGCACCTTCGCCACGCCATCACGCGTGCACACGTCTTCAATGAATTTTTCGAACTTTTCCAGTGTCTCCAGATTGTCCCGGCGCCAGTCGTAGGCGAAAGTGTAGAAAGGCCGATTGAACTCGGCTGCGGCTTCGAGCCATGGGCCATAGATATCTTCGCCGAACAGAAACGGCACCACGCGCACGCGCGACAAAACCTCGTCGGCGGTAATTTCGTCGGGCTGCTGGACGTCGCCATTCCATCTCAAGGGAAGCGCCAGCTGCGGCGTGCTCAGGCCCAGCGCTTGCCACGGAGTAAGCCAAACCGCGCCGGACTCGTTCTTGAGACCCGCGCCTTTAAAGCCATGAATGAAGACAAGCGGTACTTTAGGGAACACCTTTTCCGCCGAATGGGCCGTAGCTGAAAGCAGAAACCAAAAAAAAAGGACTGACAGCTTACTCACCGCCGCGGGGCTGCTTGGGCAAGCCCGTGATTTTGTGCCAAAGCACGGCCAAAGGATCGAAATAACGGCTCACTACCCGCTCCTTGAGCGGAATAATCGCGTTGTCGGTGATCGTGATGCTTTCGGGGCAAACCTCGGTGCAGCATTTGGTGATGTTGCACAGACCCACTCCCAGGGAGTCCTTGATCATCGGAACGCGGTCTGCGGTATCGAGCGGGTGCATCTCGAGCGAAGCCGCGCGCACGAAAAAGCGCGGGCCGCCGAATTCCGATTTCTTGTCGTGATCGCGCAGCACGTGGCAGACGTCCTGACACAGAAAACACTCGATGCACTTGCGGAACTCCTGCACGCGATCGATTTCGTACTGCTGCATGCGCCAGGTGCCGTCGGCATTCTTGGGCTTCGGCGTGAATGGCTTGATCTTCTTGTTGATCTCGTAGTTCCACGAAACATCGGTAACCAGGTCTTTGATTACGGGGAATGCCTTCAGGGGCCGCACCGTGATCGTCTCACCCGGCTCGAAGTCGCCCATGCGGGTCATGCACATCAAACGGGGACGTCCGTTGATTTCGGCGCTGCACGAGCCGCATTTTCCGGCCTTGCAGTTCCAGCGGCAGGCCAGATCGCCAGCCTGGTCGGCCTGAATCTGGTGAATCGCATCGAGCACGACCATGCCCGGGTGTTGCTTGATGGTGAACTCTTTGAGCTCCGAGCGATTTTTGTCGCCCCGGAATACGCGCATCAGACGGGATATCGTGCCGGTCTCAGCTTTGGCTGGTTGCATTGCTTTCTCCCTTGAAGAGTTCCTGAAGCTCAGCCGGCATCTGCGGCAAAGGCTCCTTGCGGATTCCCATTTCGCCGGATGACGTCTTCTTAATCAAAAAGTTTACCTTACTCAGCTCCTTATCGTAATCAGGATAATCGTTTCGGGTGTGGCCGCCGCGGCTTTCCTTGCGTTCGATGGCCGCCCGGGCAATTGCTTCCGAACAGGTCAGCATCGCGCGCAGATCCAGCGCCTGATTCCAGCCCGGATTATAGGCTCGCGTGCCGTTGCTGGCCACTCGCGAGGCGCGTTCTTTGAGCTTGAGCAGCTTCTCGAGCCCCTCCTGCATTTCCTTTTCTTCGCGGATGATGCCGATGTGGGTTTGCATGAGCTCTTGGAGGTCCTGGGCGATCGTGTAGGGGTTTTCGCCGTCCACGCGATCCAAGGGAGCCGTCATTTCCTTGAGCGTCGCATCGACGTCGGCCTGGCTCAGCGCGGGCGCGGACTTCAGATTCTTCGCGTAATTCGCCGCGCCCATGCCGGCGCGGCGGCCGAATACCAGCAGATCGCTTAAGCTGTTGCCGCCCAGGCGATTGGCGCCATGCATTCCACCGGCAGCTTCGCCTGCCGCGAAAATTCCGGGCACGGTCGACTCTGCCGTCTCGGGATGCACGCGTACGCCACCCATGATGTAATGGGTGGTGGGTCCCACCTCCATCGCATCTTTGGTGATGTCGACTTGCGCCAGCTCTTTGAACTGGTGATACATGCTTGGCAGCTTGCGCTTGATGTAATCGGGGCTGCGCGCGGCCGCGATATCCAGAAACGCGCCGCCATGCGGGCTACCGCGACCGGCTTTCACTTCCGCATTGATGGCGCGCGCGACCACGTCTCGCGTGAGCAATTCGGGCGGCCGGCGTGCCGTCTTGTCGCCATCGAGCCAACGGCGCGCTTCGTCTTCGGTGTCGGCGTAATCTTTTTTAAACTGCTCGGGCACATACTTGAACATGAAGCGTTCGCCCTTGTTGTTTCGGAGCACGCCGCCTTCGCCGCGTACGCCCTCGGTAACAAGAATTCCTTTCACCGAAAGCGGCCACATCATGCCGGTGGGGTGAAATTGGATGAACTCCATGTCGATCAGGTCAGCGCCCGCCAGGTAAGCCATGGCATGGCCATCGCCCGTGTATTCCCAGGAGTTGGAGGTGACTTTAAACGACTTGCCGATTCCGCCTGTCGCAAGCACCACCGCCTTGGCCTTGTACACGACGAACTCGCCGGTTTGCCGCCAATAGCCTACCGCACCGCAAACGCGGCCGTCATTGACGAGCAGCTTGTAAATCGTGCACTCCATATGGACTTGCAGACCCGGCGTGTGAACCGCCTTGTCTTGAAGAGTGCGGATCATCTCGAGCCCCGTACGGTCACCCACGTGCGCAAGTCGCGGATATAGATGCCCGCCGAAGTTTCTCTGTAGAATTCGGCCATCGGGGGTGCGGTCGAAAACGGCGCCGTACGATTCCAGCTCGTTGGCTCGATCGGGCGCTTCCTGCGCATGAAGCTGCGCCATGCGCCAGTTGTTGAGCATCTTGCCCCCGCGCATGGTATCGCGAAAGTGAACCTTCCAGTTGTCTCTCGACTCGACGTTGCCCAGGGCCGCGGCCATGCCTCCTTCAGCCATTACGGTATGAGCCTTGCCCAGCAGCGATTTGCAAATCAGCCCCACGTTCGCGCCCATTTCGGCAGCTTCGATAGCGGCTCGAATGCCTGCGCCGCCAGCGCCAATAACCAGTACGTCATGTTCAATGGATTGATAGTTTGCCATGAGCTAATGCCTCTTAAAAGAAACGGAAGTCGTTGATTCGCCCGGTCGCGCACAGCCAGACGTAGAAATCGGTCAGGCCCACACTGAACAGACTGCACCAGGCAAACAGCATGTGCCGGTTGTTGAACCAGGACACGCCAAGCCAGGTCTTGTGCTGAACTTTGCCGAACGAGGTGCACGAGAAACAGTCCATTTTGCCACCGATGACATGTCGCAAGGAGTGGCAGCCAAACGTGTAGCTGCCCAGCAGCAGCACGTTGACGACCATGATGAGCGATCCCAGGCCCATGCCAAAATGCCTGGTGCCGTCAGCCGCCGGAAAAAAGAAAGCTGAAATCGCGTCGTACCAGAGAATGCCTATGAACAGTACCGCGACGTACATGAAATAGCGGTGGATATTCTGAAAAATGAAAGGAAACGACGTTTCGCCACGGTAGGAATGCCCGTGAATCTCATTGACCGCGCAGGCGGTAGGGTGCTGAAAAAAAGCCCGGTAGTAGGCCTTGCGATAATAATAACAGGTGGCGCGAAAACCAGCCGGCGCCCAAAGAATGAGAAACGCGGGCGATACGTTCAGGCCCGGAATTCGAATCAGGGGCGAGTAGAATGGCGAAAGATAGGGGCCCCACTCGTAATCGGCGTTCGCGAAAGCGCGAATCGTGGAATAGACGCCAAAAGCACCCAGTCCCATCGCGGTCAGCAGTGGCCCTACCCACCAAGCATCTTTGCGATCGGTGGCAAGTGCACCAGTCAGCACACCTTCGTTCGTGTTTTCGCTCATATGTGACTCCAGTTGTTACGGATAGCGTCACGTTATCAGCAGATTTTGTTAGCGACAAGCACGTCTTTGAGCCCATGAATCAGATCTCGCTCGTACGGCAAGGGGTTCATGCCCTCGATTTCGTCGTAGGCCGCGCGCGGGTCACGACCTTCGATGGTCACGAGGCGATCATAGAAGTTGGCCAGGCCCATGACTTGGAAAATCTGATCGAGCTTTTTGGCTCCCGCGGGATAACCCCGTCCGTCCAGCCGCTCCTCATGCAGTAAAATCAGGTCCAGCACGTCGCGCGAAACGTAATCCCTGTTCAGCAAAAGCCCGGCACCCGCGCGCGGATGCTGCCGCCAGTCGGCCACCCCGGTGCTGGTGGCGGCGGGGCTTTTGCCCAGGTCATGCAAAAGGCCGCCCAGCCCCAATGCCGAAATCGTATCGAGCGGAGCGCCCAGGCCAGCGGCCAGTCCGACTGCAATGCTGGCTACGTTTACCGAGTGCTGATACACGGTGCGGTCGAACTTCGCCATGGCCAGAATCGGCTCGAGCGCCTCGGGCTGCTTGAGCAGAAATGCCACCTGATTCGCGGCCGCCGAACGCGCGCGCTCATAGTTTTCGCGCAGCTGGGGATGCACGAACATCTCTTCCACCGCGGCCTTCGACTGACCCGCGATAACGCGTGCGCGGCCTGCAAGCGGGACGTCCGAGGCCGACAAGGCCGCCTGGGCACCCCCCCTCAGGAATTCCTCGTAAAGAGGTTTGTCTTCGTCGGTAATGAACAGCTGGCGCACGTTTTTCAACTGCAGCCGGTCCAGGCGTTCGCCGGCGATGACGTCCGAGCGCTTCACGTAAAGAAGATGCTTTCCCGAGATCAGCAGATAGACATCGAAACCAAGTGCTTCATCCGGACGCAACGACGACGTTCGAATGCCCAGGAGAGCCATCTTTAGGTCACCAGATCCTTTTCATCATTCCGGTTATGTCCAGCACGGTTGTATTCGCAAAGGCGTCGGCGCTCATGGCCGGAATTCCAAAGGGCAGCTCGGTAACCGTTCCGATTTCGTCGACAGGCACCGCGAAAAGCGAGCGCTCGGCAAGCTCGATACTGGACCCACCCAGAATTATGCTCCACGGGGGATTGCGTCCCATCTCGGAACCGACGTTTACGCCCACCAGAGCCTGAGGATCCACCAGGGGGACCAGCACATTGCCAGCGCGAATGACTCCCAGCCAACCTTTGCGGCCACCGGGAATGGCCATGACGCGCGGACCGCGCAGGACTTGCGAAACCGCGCTGCACGGCACTAGCAGCTCGCGGCCCCCTATGCGCACGGACAGGAAAAACAGATTCTCGACGGCGGTCTGTTGGGCGGTGGCTTCGACCCTTTCACTCTGCGGCCGGCTCATCTGCTCTTCGATGAACCGCCGAACTTCGGCAACCCGTTCCTCAATACCGGCGTGGTCGTCAGAGCCCCGTCGATAGTCGTCCAGAACGACTTTCAAGGTGTCGGCGCAGCCCAGAACCATGCGAGCCACTCGCGCGCTGGCCCGAAGATGGCCCGACTGAATCTGATACAGCAAGTCCTCGACTGCATGAGCGTAGGCGGTCATGCCTTCGAAACCCAGCGCCATTGAGTTGCCCTTGACGGTGTGAATCATGCGGAACAGCTCAGTCAACGTGGCACGATCATAGGGGTCGGTGGCCAGCCGGCGTCCCAGCTCGAGAACCTGCGAAAACAGGCCTGCTTCGTCACGCAAAAAAACTTCGCTGTACTCGTTTGCGATTGCAGTGAGGTTTGCGATCGAGGGGGATTCTGTTTCAGTTGCGGTTTCCCTTCGCGTTTCTGAAACGGTTGCTGCCACAGGAACGCGAACTGCAACTGAAACAGGATTATCTTCCGGATTGGCTGCCTTCACCGCAAAGAGACTGGCCGCCTTATTCTGTTTAAGCGCGCTCATCACCCTATTCAGATCTTGCAGAACTTTAGGAAGCATTCGGCCCGCCCGCGTGGCCGTTCCCAGGTTCGCGACCGCATTTCGAAACGTGCTGACCACATGCAAAAGCACTCCGCCAATCTTGTTGTCCATGGGCAGCGAGCCGTCGCGTATCAGCTTGACCAGCCCCTCGAACTCGTCAACGGTGGGCACCAGTGGAGCGAAATCATGAACCGCGCCAATGGCGATGCGAAAAGTCTGCACGTCCCCGAGAATTCCGTTCAAGGCTGCCGTATGATCGCCCGACCCCGAAAGGCTCAGCGCGCCCCGCTCGATGTCCTCAATCAGCGCAATGCCGTGCTCGGTGACAAAATCGCGATGCCCCAGTTCAAGCCGCAACTTTTCTGCCTCCGCGCCGGTTGGCTGGCGCCTGAACGATCAACCTGGCTGCCTGTTCGGCGACCTTGGAAAGTTTGAGCTGATAGGCCTCGTTGCCGTCCTGGTCGATGAGCATGGCCACAACAGTGGGACTCGCGCTGGCAGGTGGCGGCAGGGTGGACTCCGCGAAAAATACCCGAACGCTGCCGGGCACGGCCACCGCAAGCTCTTTGATCTGCCCTTTAAAGGAATCGACCGAGAATAAATAGGTGCAGGTGCGAAGATCCAGGGCAGGCCGTGGAGTCTCGCTGGGCGCTGAGCCGCAAAATGCATCGATGACGGGAAAAACTTTCCCACTCCATTGAATGAGCCCCTGAACGCCCTCGGGCAAGCCAGGATAGGTAACTGAGGGGCAGCCCGTAGCCACGCCAGCAAGCTCGGCGGCATCAACGGCATAGCCGATGCCGTCGACTTCGAAATAAATCATGTGCTTCTTGGCTGCGCGGTTAGGCAGATGCTCCTCCTCTATCCCAACCTATCGGTTACATGGATTATTAGTTCAGCCGGTAAAAGTGCGATATGGGCGATATTCGCCCATCCAGGTCTGAAGACTGGCCTTGGCCTTGCCATCGACGCCGTATTCGACCAGCGCGAAGGTTAACCGGTAGCTGCCGCCGATTCCACGCAGGTCCAGGTTGATCATCTTGGTCCAGGTGCCCGTGTTGATGTAGGTTTTGCCGTTCGGGTAGCTTTTGTACATGGGGTGGTGGGTATGGCCCATGATCAGGATCTGCACGTTCTCCTGGCGCTCGAGCAGCTCTCGGGCGTCGCGTTCGAGGTCTTGAAGAAAGGTCGTTGTCTCTTGCTGAAGTATCTTGGCTGTTACAGTAAGCCGGCTTCGCCGCTGCGGACTATAGATAAACCGGGTTTTCATAAAGTAAAACACCGAGAGAAACATGAACTTGAGCGTGAACCAGGTGTCGAACAGCAGGCCCCACAGGAACATCGCCTTCACGGGCCGCACCTTGTCCACGTAATCGCGTTCCCATTTGAAGCGATTCACGATTTTGAGAACATAAAAGCTGCCCCAGGGAATATTCAGCACCGGCTGCCCCAATCCCTCGGTGATGATGGGTTTTTCGTAGTTGAACATGTGGACGGCTTCGAGCTGGTTGCCGTGGTGAATCTGGACCCCGCCGTCCAGGTCAATGACCGGGGTCTCATAGTTCACGCGAATCTTAGGGCTCGGACAGCGGCCTTCGGGGTCCCAGGCCCGGATGAGGCGTTCGCGCACCTTGGGGAAGAACAGGTCGGCGTCGTGGTTTCCGATATTATACAGGATTGTCTTGTCCGGAAGCGCTGCAAAGCGTTTTAACGCTGTCATGACCCGGGGGTGTCCGGCCAGGATGCACTCCAGCTTATACAGCGCGAACTGCTCGGTAATGACCTCTTCGAACTCGCCGCGGTATGGCACATTCAAAAAATCAAGGTAATCGCCATTGATGATTAGCTCGACTTCCGCGTCCGCGTAGCGTCCACTGGAAAAGTACTCAAAGAAGGCGATCATCTCGTCGTCGAAGAAGAAGTCCTCATGAGGGTTTTTTTCGCTCTCGAAATGTAACCCCGCTGAAAGGTGACAATCGCTTATTACGATTTTAATCTTTTCCACTTTTCCAATTATATCCTAAAATTGAAAGACCGATGACCTCACTTTTAATGATACTCATGGCTCTCGTGTCCACGACAAATGTGCTAGCCCAGGCCCCCCCTAAGTTGCGGGTACTGGTACCGCTCGAGGCGTCGGCCCCATTTGACCACGCCATGACCGAAATCGTAAAAGACTTCAATACGTCTCACTCCAAATTCATTGTGGAGGTCATCAAAGGCGGCAGCTCGTTTCAAAGCCTGCGCGCCATCATTGCCGACCATTACGCCAACGACCTGCCCGACCTGGCGCTGATCAACAACTCGGACCTGC
>JACQAW010000218.1 GCA_016194725.1 Deltaproteobacteria bacterium | reverse complement strand
GCTGGTCAGCCGCGGCTGGGACACGAGAGAGGCCATCGAGCTGCGCGCGTACACGCAAGAACTGAAGCAGGCCGACACGTTCTCTCTTTCCGAGAACTACCGGAAGTTTTTCAAGGAGATGAAAGACTATTATGCCAAGCAGATCCGTGCCGGAAATACTCACCCGATGTTCGAGACGACCGAGAACGGCGCGAAGCAGGCTTACGAGTTCAGGTCGAAGCAGTTCTGGAAAGAAATGGAAAAGGAGCTCGCAGCGGCGAACGCGATCAACGTGGACTGGAGAAAATATCTCGTTGCGAGTGGCGACTACCCGCCTGAGATGGGCGATACGCCGGACGATGACGGCGACGACGAGGTCACGGCCGAGACTCTCAACCGCGAGGCCCAGCGCTGCGGCTTCGTGTCGCGCGCTCCCAATCTCGGCGATCCGTGGTCGACCTGGGGCTCGCTCGAGCGCTCACGCTGGGGAACGTTCGGGCGTGGGATGGGCCTGTTTGGCCTCGAACGGAAAACGACGGTCGATGAGCTGCGGGCGATGATTTTTCTGGCGCGCGTGTGCACCGATCGTAGCGTGAGGAATGCCGAATGTGGTGATCGCGCGGGAATCACTGCGATCGAAAAGGGGTGGTCTGACCCGAATTTCGTGAAGCACGCCAAGGGGCGGCAGTCGGATTATCCGAGCGAAGACTACACCATCTTCTCCTGCGTGCGCCGGGTTGCGGCGGCGATCACCGTTCCGGTCGATCTCAATCGCTTGCAAGGCGTGGCGAAGCAGTATCTGCGCGATGAGGACGCTCATTGGGCGGCGATGTTCAGCGGGCACGACAGGCAGGCGGATCGGGACGCTCGGCGAACTAAGGGTGGGTCCGGGGATTCTTCTTCTGGTGGTGGGAGCAGCTCGATTCCGGATAAGGACTTTTCGCATGCTCGGGATGCCATTCGGGGGTATGGAGGTGGGGTTCGGTTCTGAACGAGGATTTACTTTCGAGCTCCTCATATGCAGTCACGCGCTCGACGAAAGCCCACGAGCATTGCGCTTGGGGTTGAGATGGTTAAAGAGCTCAAGGCGATCGCGCAGGAGCGTGGCATTCCGTATCAGGTCTTGATGCGTCTTTTGATTGCGGACGGAATTCGGCGGATGGTTTGGAGCCCAAGTCACGGCGATACTGACTGACTCCAGATTATTCACCCGGAGCATTTAGCAATGCGCTGCGGGAAAGTCCCGCAGCGCATTCTTTTTTTTCATTGCGCGAAATCGGTCACTAGCTAGGATGATTCGTTCTCTTTCCCTGTCACGCGGAGGAACTGCAATGGAAGGCAAAGTTAATCTAAGGCATCCGTATTTTTTTATTTTTGTATTTATCGGCATAGCCGCAACGCTTACGTCGTGTGCTCCTAAAAGTAGCGAGGGTGACTCCAGGGCTTCAGGTTCTGGAAATAATTATGGTCTCATGGCCGGCCCAACTTCGATTCTGCAGGGAAGCCGCAAGTTCACGACGGATGCCCTCGTCTTCAATGGTACCGGAACGTGGTCGCCAGAGCCCTCATCATTGGAAAGTATTTTGTCGTCGCATGGGGCGACCTACCGTGAAGTGAGTTCTGCAGAACTCAATGAAATGTCGGTCGACGACCTCTCTCAGTTTGGTGCGATTGTATGGCCTGGTGGCATCGCTCTTAAACAGGCAAATAGCCTTAGTGCCACTACAAAGGACAATCTCAGGCGTGCCGTTCAAGAGCGCGGCGTGAGTTGGATCGGATTTTGTGCCGGTGCTTTCATTGCTGCTGCGCCTGCCGAACACAATGCATCCTATACGATCGGCATCGTGGATACCCCGCTGCTCGATATGTACTATCTGGAGCAGCAACTTGAGCGAGCTGGTAAGACGGACATCAGTATGACGATGGAGAGCTTTCCTGATGGGAGCAAGCGCGACCTTGTCTGGTATGGGGGACCAATAACTCCAAGTGGACACAACATGGTGATCGCAAAGTATCCGACCGGCGATGCCGCAATATCGCAAATGTGGTCGGGGAATGGCTTCCTGATTCTTTCAGGGGTACATCCGGGGGCGCCACAGTCTACACGGCGCTATTTTAGTTTAGTCGATAGCGACGGAACTGATTTTGATCTCGCTTGGACACTGCTGGAAGCGGCAATTAACCAGAAGGCACTGCCGACTTTTAACTAATCAGCTTCATGATGCCGAGAGGCGTGACTTTAAAAACGTCCACTCCGATGTGAAAATGCTGGCCGAGGTTGGTCTTCTCGAACTGAAATCCACTGGCAAGCGAGCTGCCGTCAAGCCGATCGCCAAATACAGCGGGTTTGAGGTGGACTTGGCTGCTTAATCCACTCTAGAGCTACTCGTTAATCGCGGATCGTTGCTGGTTAACGGAGCCTCGGGACTAGCGTATTGCCGTCCTCAAGGAGCTGAGGGTGAGAGCTTTCGATAGGCTTCGGCCAGATGCTCGGGCAGGTCGATCTTAAAAAGCATCAGCAGTGCCGCCATGATGCCTGCATCGAGAAGCTCGGAATGCAGATTGATCATCCGATTGATTGCCTCGATGGGCGCCATGACCGTATGATTCGAAGGCGACCGTAGGGCGTGTCCGCAGAACTCGTTTGCGACCGCGATGACTCGCGCAAGGGGATGGATATGCTGGCGTTTGAGACCTGCGGGATACCCTTGGCCCATGCAGTTCTCATGGTGTTGCATGGCGATCTGGAGGACGTCACTTGGGATCGAGCGAATTTCGCCCAAAATCTCCAGTCCCCGGGTCGGATGGCTTTCAAGGAGCTTCAGTTCATCGTGGCTCAGGTCTTTTCTAGCTTTTTCGAGGATTAGGCGATCAATTTCTTTTTTTTCAATATCGTGCATCAGCCCACCCACTGCTACCTTAAAGATTGTTGGTGGTGACGTCCAGTGAAGCTGTTTTGCGATCATCGTCCCATACATGCTCACGCCGAGACTGTGCGCATAGAGGAAGTCCGCATGGGAGTCGAGCATGCGTAGCAGGCCCACTGCGTCAGCATCGGCGCTCAATAGGTCGGTCGTGGTTTCGACCACGCTTCGCGCGTTCATGAACGAGTCTTCATCGATCCCGCTTAGGTATACTTGCTCTAAAATGATTTCAGTTGTGTGTTTGAGAAAGGCGAGTTTTTTTACTCGGCTGATCTTGCTTGAGGTTTTGAGAGCCCGCGCGATAGTGAGGGTGAACCCGACATACTTGCAGAAATCCTCTTTGAGCATGTAAAAATGACGGATATTCTTGGCTTTGTAGCTGGCGATCCGATCCGCAGGGAGGGCTTCGCCCGCATGGGCGATTTTCACGTATTTTTCCGCTGAGAGCCTGATGTACATGTCGCTTGGGATCGTACGCCCGGACGTGAAATCGTCTATCGAGAGCTTGCAGTATTGCTCAGCGAAAACGGTTGGAGGAATTTCTTTTAGCACAGTTGATTTGAGGCAGATGTTCAGTATTTCAAGGAGCTCGTCTTTCTTAAACGGCTTTGAGATGAATTCATCGGCGCCGATATCGTATGCTTCTTGGGCATCGATATACTCGGAGAAACCTGTCATGAGAATAATAGTGACCTCGGGTAGATGTCTCTTTATGAAATGGGTAAGCTCAATTCCATTCATATCAGGCATTTTGACATCCGAAATGACCGCATCAACTTTCTCGCACCCCAGCATCTGTTGCGCGACTCTCCCACTCGTCGCAAGCAGCACCTCGTAGCCGGAGCCTTCGAGGCATGCCTTCAAGGTGATGCGGATGCCTTCTTCATCATCCACGACAAGAATTCGTTTGGTGGGCGATGTCGATTCGATGTCAGGCGTTTTCATTTTGGATCGGTGGCCCTCTGGTGATTTGGCGAGTTGGCCATCGTTCGTTGGTGCAGCTCTACGAAATGCTCCGGAGGCGGTATCCTGAACAGCCGCATGAGCCCAAGAATGGCTATACAGCCATTCGGGTCTGAGTCCGGTTCAATGCCGCCTTCACCGCTCATAAGCTCTTCGATGGCTGCCTTGAGTGAATATCCCGACCCAACTTCCCCCGTGTACATGAGCTTGCAGAAGCGATCCACAACTCCGACCACCCGGGCTAGGGGGTGAATCTGAGGGCTGCGCAGGCGTGAGGGATAGCCAGAGCCGGTGCCATTTTCATGATGGTGCACCACGATTTGCAGCACGTCGTCTGAAATGGAACGAATTTCTGTCAGAATCGCGAGTCCACGCGTACAGTGAGTTTCAAGTATCTTCCGCTCATCGGAAGTGATTTTTGCTAGGTCATGTTCTGCGATGCGCGGGTCGAGTTCCTTTTCTCCAATGTCGTGAAGCAGGCCGCCCAAGGCTATCTTGAACAGGTTCTGCGTCGACGTCCATTCCAGCCTTCGTGCAACCATCACGCTATAGAGCGAGACAGCCATGGCATGAAAGTACAGAGGCCGGGAGTGTTCCCGAATGCTTTCAAGCAAACCATATAACTCACGATCCTCGGATACCAGCGACACAGTTGATTCGATGAAAATCTTCCCCTCCGCAAAGGCCGTGGGATCCAGTTCGTCGAGGTACAGGCCGTCCAGAACCAGCTCAGCAGTATGGCGGCATACGCTGATGCGCTTGCGTGCTTCGATGGTAGCCTTGCCACCAACCGCCGATGCCAGGCGTACGTTGAAGCTAACGTATTTACGAAAATCGTCTTTTCGTAGATAAAGGTGAGCGACCTCCTTGCTCTTGTAGCTCCTGATTCTATCGAGTGAAAGTTCGTCCCCCGCGCGAGCGATTTTTACGTATTTCTGCTCGGACAATTGGATGAAGATGTCGAATTGAATCGTTTTTCCCGAGACAAAATCATCGATATTAACGCGGCAGTACTCATGTTCAAGCGAGGCACTCTGATCCGTGAGGTCGCGAAACACCCATGCAACCTCAATCGCTGAGATCAATTCATCTTTGGTGAAGGGAATCGCCAGCACCTGATCTGCTATCGAAAAGTGCGCAGTCGTGGCATCGGGCCTGATTTCGGCGACAGCAATAATGGGTCTGACCTTGTTTTCCGCCAACCATATAAGTACATCTGATTCCTCTGCACTCTTGCCTGAGAAGGCGCAAAGTGCGAGATCGAAACGCTTCTGAGTTATCAGAATTTTCACTGAAACCAGATCTCCTGCCAGCGATACGGCATAGCTTTGTGATTCGAGTGCCGCTTTGATCTGATTGGTGGCCTCGGGCATTACACCGAACACGATTGCCTTCTTGGTATTTTCAGGGGAGGTCCGCAGATCATAATTTATTTTATTCCGAGTGCAGTCGGAATTCGGTCGGGTAATGTACGGGCCGCATTTACTCCGGTAGATCGATCTTGGCCGTCAGATGTTGCTGGAAAAGAGGAGTTTTTGAAGGATTACGAGGAGGCCAACGAGTTTTTCAAATTCTTTAAGACTCCATGTTTAACTGTCTCACCCAACGCTTCGAGCATCTTTTCATCTCGCCCTTTTTTGATTGGTCCTATGGGCAATTTTTTTGTAATTTATGTTATTTTATAATATGTTATAATTAAGTAATGGCAATTTTGTCCCTCTGTCGAGGGGCGTTCGGTCGATCGGCGCGGCACGATCGTACTGCCGACGGGAGCGGGAAAAACGCGCGTCGCTGCTGCTGCAATGGCCAAAACAGGATTGGCGAACCCTACGGGGCCTACAATTTTCTATCGGCAATGCCATCTGCAGGTTCAACTCCTTATATATTCCTAGGCAGCCCAGTCCTCATCTGAGGCAGACCGAAAAACGAGTTGCAGCTTACCGCCGCAAGCTTCGGCGATTTTCCGCAGCGTACGCACTTCGTAGCGATCGTACTCCGCGTTTTCATAGCGGCTGATTGGGATTCAAGCCAACGCGCATCTGCGCCATGCCGATCGGCGCCGAGACTTGCAGCCGTGAGAATCCAGCACGTCCCTAGCTTACTCGGCCGGTTTTGACGCAGGAATCCTAGCGGGTACTCGCTGGCGGCTGATGTAATCTTCGTAATAGCTCTTCTCGAACGCTCTAAATCTCTCGTAGGATTCGCCGGTCTCAATGATTTGAAGCATGCGAGCTCTTTCACGCTGCTCGATTTCGACCATACGCGCGATTCCCTGATCTTTATACTGAGCGACTATCGTTTCCCGGGCCTTGGTGAGTTCCCTCACAAGCACCGCTTCGGCTCCGATGAAATCAACCACAATGCGATCACTCAAGCCGAGCCTGCCAGTGATAAAGTCGTTTAGGTCAATCGTCCATTTTCGCTGCTCGGATTCGTCAAGCTTCATCTCAACGTACCCTTCGAGATACAAGACATTCTGCGAGTAAGTGGCGCGGTAGTTCTGATCCATCTCGGTCGGGAATCTCATGCCCTTTTCGCGTATCTGCTGAAGAAAAACGCCGCCGTCGTCCTTATGCGAAGCCACGCTGCGGAAGATGCGGCTAGCAATAATCGAGGGTAGGGTGGGCACCATCAGAAGTAAAAGCGCGATTGCCACCGGCCCAGAGCTGAACATGGCGACTTTCCGCCAGAATCGGCGCGTTCGCGCGATAGCTTTGGCGTTAAGGCTTGCCACCGACCTGCCGGCTAGCGCGCCAGCAACAGTGGCCCGAACGCCTTCCTCTTCGAACTCTACCGAGGCCTTCTGCCCCAGCTCGACGACGTAGGTGGTGATATCAGCGACAATGTAGTCGAGCTTGGCATGCAGAGCATGTTCGCGTTCGGCCTCAATCTTTTTCAGGCGATCGATTTCCATATGGTGCGACTCCGCTAAATCGGCCGCCATTCTTCTCGCTCGATCAGCGAGCTCTTGAGTCATCGCCGCATGCTCAAGACGAGCCTTGTCGCTGGATTGCTGCTGTTCGGCCTCTCTCGCCGCCGTCTTGCGGTCGAGCACGGAGGCAGCGTTCTTAAAGTCTTCGAAAGACGCCTTGGCATCGTTTGCGCGCTTTTCCAGGGCCAGGCTTGAAGCCTCAGCAGAGATGAGTTGGGTTTCCAGCATGAGCTTTCGTTCTTGAACAGCCCTTAGCTCTTTTTCGGCCTGCAGCCTTCTTAGATCGATTTCCTGGATGGATACTTCGATTGCGAGCGAACGCTGCTTTGCCTCGGCCGCTTGTGCGTCATTCAAGGCCTTTCGCTTGCGTTCCTCGGTGGAATGCATCTCCAACTCGCGCCGCGAGAGCGCTTTGGCCTCTTCCAGAGCCGGCACCAGCTGGTCACGCTCTGTGTGGCACTGGGCGATTTCAGCTCTGAGCGACGCAAGGTCTTTGCGACCGGTTTCCAGCGCGTGCTCGGTCTCCGCAAGCGCGCCTTTCGCTGACGAGAGCTGCGCTCCGACTTCGGCGTAACTTCGCTCAACTGCAGCTTTGTCATAGGTAAGACGTGCCAAGTCCGAATTCACTCTGCTGACTGCCGCATTGGTCTCTGCGAGCGTGGCCTTGAGTGCCGTCCAGACTTGACTTTCATGTTTTTGCTCTCGAATCGTGTTCTCAAGACCCACTTTCTCGGCGTCCAACTGCACCCGAGCCGCTGCGAGCTCGCCATTGAGTTGCTCCTTCTCAATGACTGTTCGATGAGTTTCGATTTTCATCCGCTCAAGAGTATCTTCGGCACGAGCGAGGTATTCAGCACTGTTCTTTCGTCCGGCGCCGATCTCCTCATGGAGCATCGCGAGCATCTGCGCGACCGTGGTATTCTCACCTGCGATCCGCCCAATGTCCTCGCGGAGACGATCGATCGCCCTCGTTTTCGTTTCGAGCAGAGTTTGCAGCTCCTGAATTCCGCCTTGATGTTCGTAAGCGATGCGACCAAAGGCGATGCGGGCAGTATCACCCAAGACTATCTCCGTCCCATCGAGTGCGAGCTCATACTCCTGATTGGCGCTGAATCTGGTATTGCCAAGAAAGGTACCGCTTTCGCTGCCAAGATCGCAGACAACGACGCTGTCGCGTTCGATGCGGATTTTCACGTGGGCCGGGCTGATCGCGTTCGACGCGATGCAAACATCCGCTTTGGCCGCGCTTCCGATTACGAACTCGCGCTTGTCCGTAACGGTTTGGGTCGTCTGATCGCGAGTTCGAACGCGAATAACATAATTCGGTATGTCTGTAGTTTTCGACCCATCCACGCGTTCTGCTCCACTTCGTTCAGGCGACCGCTTTCAGCTTCTGCTCCTGTGCCTTGCCCAGCTGCTTGTCTACGGATAACGCCGCCAGGGCCTCGACCGCATCGCGGTTCTCGTCAAAATCCGGAATTTCTTCGGGAAGCTTGTTGTTGTCGCACCGACTCCAAAGGCGGAAGAGGTTGCGCTCATAGCGATCAACGATTTTCACGAAGAGTCGCTCGGGCGACAGGAAGTTGTTGTAGGCCGTCATGATGACCGAGAGCAGGATGCCTACCGTCGAGGTGCTCATCGAGAACGCGATTTTCGCAAGAAAGGTGTCCATGACAAGCTTGGTGCTTTCGGGGTCGCGGATGTCCATAGCGCCCAGCTCGGGCAAAGCCTGCATGATTCCGAGGAATGTTCCGAGAATACCGCCTACGATAAACAGGCCCGGCAGCAGGTTAAGGAAGTCATTGACCGGCGCGATCGGCACGATGCTGAAAATGCGGGTGAAACAAGGGTTATTGGAAAAAAGGCTCTTCACCATGTCCAGAAGAGGGGGGTGGTTTCCGTCATATTTCACGAATTTGAGCTCGCGCAAGGTATCGCGTACCAGGTGGGCCATGCCCTGCTGGATCAGGAAAAGCCTGTCGCTGGGCACCATGACGTGGTCGCTTTTGCGCCGCTTCATGATCGCGCGCAGCTCAAACATCTCGTAGAACGTTCTCTCAAGCAGGCGTTTGCACAGAATGAAGTAGGATTCAGAATTTTTATGATCCTGCTCAGCCAGATGTTGATTCGCGCGGTTCTCGAACTCCGTGGCAAACGTGTCCTCTCGTCTGACCGTGTAGTAGATCAGCGCCCGCAGCGCAAGCCCGACTCCAAACGCGGCGAACATCACCGGCAGAATGATTGCTTTGGCGAATACGATGAGGCTCAGAATGAACGGCTGCACCATCGTTACATTCGCCGCAGTAGATGAAGGATTCATGGTTTACCTCTTAGTCTTTCATATTGAACTTAATCACGACACGCTGGGCCTTGCTGCAATGGTAGCGCGAGCAAAACTCAGCTTCGGACATGCCGTCGGGAATATCGGCGGCATTGGTGCCTTCTGGCAGGTAACCTCGCCCGACTACCTTGATCATGGGCAGCAAACGCTCGCGGTCCTGCTTTGAAAGCGAGCTGCGGTCGAAGATATGCTGAAAAATGGAGTTGGCGCGACCGAAGCTCAACTTCAGATTATAATCGAGCGCATCTTTGTCCTCGGGGCGGCTGCTCTTGGGATTCACGTATTTCCCTTTGTAAGTGGAAGATGCGAATCCTACGATCTCGACGCTTCCGATCTTCGAGGCCACGGCCGCATCGTTGAAGATGCTGCGCGCGTAGAGTGGCACGAATTTGTCGAGAATCGTGCGCATCTGGGGCTTCAGATTCACGCTACCCGTGTCGAAGTACTCGTCACCGAAATCCAGCGTAACCTCTCCTGTCCGAGCCTCGACTTTGCCTTTCACGCCGGCAGCCGCAAGATTATCGCCAATTTTTTGGGCAAGTATTCTTCGGGCATTGGCAATGGCACGGGTTTTCTCGAGATCATTCTTGAAGGTGTTTGCCGAGGCGATCGCTCGGCCTTTTTCCGCAAGGGCGTCGTCTTTTTCCGCCAGAGCACGGAGCCCGAGAGTCGGCCTTCGAGAGCAGTGGCTTTGCCTTTTTCGTTGGCGAGGAACGCCTGCAGCTTCTTGGCCCTCAATGCCGCTGACAGGCGTTGATTCTTCAAACCATTCTCGAAAGCTGCGCGTTCCGCGGCGAGCTTCGCTTTGTGCTGGCTTTCGAGGCTTGCGAGTTCCGCTTTGTAGCGCCGGCTGTCGGATTCAAGCTTTTGAGCAAGATTCGTGTTTTCAGTTTGAGCTGCCGTGAGTCTAGTCTCGGTCTGCATCAGAGTGCCACGAACCAGAGTGAGCTCGTTGGAGATGTCCTGGCTCTTGCTTTGAAGCGAGCGCACTTTTTCGTCGGTTTGTTTGCGTAAGAGCGCAATTCTTTGTTGGAGCTCGGCTTTGGACGACTGGGATCGCTGCTGCTCGGCGGTCAACTGGACGATTTTGGTATCGAGCTGTTGGTTGATGCTCTGGATTTGCGCCTGGTTGTCGGCAACGACACGCTCCATCTCGGCGATTTTCTGTTTTTTCTCTTCGATCGTCGCGTCTTTGGATACGATAATGAGATCGCGTCGATTAATCTGGGTATTGGCCAGAACGTTCGCGTTGATGATGTTCCGGATCAGCTGTTGGTACTGATTTAGGGCGAACTCCTTTTCCTCGTTCTCTTTGGCTTTTTTCTGCAACGCGGTCTTCTCGTTGTGGGCGTCATCTTTGAGCAGGTCAAGGCGGTCCATGAGTTTTTTGTAAACGTCTTGCTCGGTCTGGCTGGTCTGCCTTTTTAGGGCTTCGTCTTTCAACGTATTGTACGCTTTGATCTGCTGTTCAAGATCCTCGGCCTTCTGCACCAGACGCTTGTACTCCTGCTGCTGCTGAAAGCCCGCGCTGCCGTTTCGCAGACTCGAGGCCACGAACATCAGGAGGAAGACGATGGAGAGCATCATGAACAGGTCCGCATAGGACGTCCACCACGATTGCTCACTGCTTTTATGCGTGACTTTGTCGTAATCGAAGCTCACAGGAGCTAATCGGTTATTGAGGGGTCGACGATTAGAACAGCGTCCTGGCACGGTGGGCAAGAACTGCAACTCTGATGTACATTATCTTCCCGTCATCAAGCTCGACGACGTCCATGCCTGAGGCACTGGTTGCGAGCAACTGACGGATTTTCATCAGCCGTGCTTAGTCGACGGCATTCGCTTGCTGCCATCGAGTAGTTGCCAGAATCCGCACAGCTTCAATAATGACATCAAGCATTTCATCTTCATGAATCGCCCCTTACTTCGCGAGCTGCAGCTCTGAGTTCCGAGCCCTTTGGTCCGCTGTGCTGGAACAAGGATAAACCAAGGGAGCATTGGTCTGTTAAATTTTTTTGTGTTGAGCAGAACGGAGACAGCATCACGGGAGGTGGCGGTAGAAGTAGAGCGGTCGGTTTAGGCCGGTGGCAAACTTGAATGGACTGTTCGGGGAATTCTCCGGCAGATTGCTATTTACGTGGCGTAATCCCCATTTCTACCAGCAGTATCAAGCTAAGGGCGCGGCGGCTTGATCTCGGTTAGGCTGCCTTCTTGAACCCTACTCGGGCCTGCGCGCACCGGGGACACCAGCTTCCACGATGCTTCACGAGGTATGCTTTGGTCATCCATTCGTGGCCGCAAGCGCACCGCCATAGAAGCTTCGTGTGGGAGTTCACGTACTTCGTCGATAAACATGCGCCGCCACGGCTCTTGGCAATGGCCTCGTACTCACCAAGCGTGCCGCGAAGCTTATCTCCGGCAGACCGACGCGCGCACGTGGGACACCATGTTCCCGTTTTGACATTCGAAGGCGATGCTTGCCATCGATGACCTTCGGCGCATTCCCACTCATGGTGCTCGCCCTGGCCACGATATTCTTGCGATAGACATCGACCGGCTCGACTAGTGGCGACTTCTTGGAGTTCAGCCAGGGTGCCCAGACTCCCGCTGCAGTACGGGCACCAGTATCCCTGCTGCACACTGCCCATACTTTTTTCAAAGTCATGTCCGCTGCCACAGCGCCAGCGCAGCTTCCCCAGCACACCTTTGTATTCGTGGGACAGGCACTCCCCACCGAGATCGCGAGCCATTTGTTTCACATACTCAATCGAACGCGGCGAGCCTTTCGGCGAGCATTCCGGGCACCAAGTCCCGTGATGCTTTATGTGTAGCATCATCGCCATCCACTCGTGCCCTTCCTGGCAACGCCAGCGAAGCTTTTCATAATATGAATACTCTACAGAGAGGCAGTCCCCACCACGTTTTTTTGCTAGCGCTCTGGCGTCTTCTATCGTGAGCCGCGCTTTTCCTGAACACTTCGGGCACCAGGAGCCTTTGAGTATCCGCTCGATCTTTGCCTCCCACACGTGCCCACCGGCGCACTCAAAACGCGCTCGATCCAGCTTCGCCGAGGCTTGCTCATCAGTGACCAGGCAGCTGCCGCCTCGCTCGGCTGCGATCTTTTGAAGTTGTTTTTGTAACGTCTCGCCCGAATCCATATCAATACTCTTCGGTGCGCTCAGCAGAGATCCTCGCGGGCAGGAAAAAACTTCCTATCCACCAGCAATTTCCAGCGCGAACGCGGTCCGCGTGCGGAGACATATTGGGGGTAAGTCACTCGTGCATCCCCATCTTTCTTGAATAATATTGAGATCTTATGTGATACGCGGTAGCTTTCCCCGGAAATTTGACTCTAAAAATAGTATCGTATATAGTTATACTAAGGAGCTGCCGATGAAACCTAAAGAGATGCTCATGGAATTCGACCAATATCTAGCGGTCCGCCAGCTCCATTTTGAGGCAGTGGTTATTGGGGGTTCGGCGCTTGCGCTCCTCGGAACGATCACGCGTGAAACACAAGACTGCGACGTTTTGGATCCAGATATCCCTGATGAGGTAGCAAAGGCGGCACAAGAATTTAGCCATGAAGTGCGGCAAAAAGGACGAGAGCTCAAAAACGAATGGCTCAACAACGGTCCGGCGAGTTTAAAAGATGTGCTCCCCAAAGAGTGGCGATCACGGCTTGAAAAGCTATACAGAGGCCAGGCGCTAACGCTCCATACCCTAGGTCGCTCCGATCTCCTCAAAAGTAAACTTTTTGCATACTGCGATCGAGGACAGGATTTGCTCGACTGTATCGCTTTGAAGCCATCTCAGGCCGAGCTTCGCGACGCTTTGGATTGGGTTAAAGCGCAAGACACTAATCCGGGATGGCCCGCACACGTTGAAAAAAGCATGGCAAGGTTAGCCGGGAGGCTCGGCCATGGCCCATAAGCGAGTTTTGATTCCTTCGCAATATGCCACGGGCGAAAAATTGACTTCTGATCTGCTCGGAATCGGAATGCGTTTTGCCGCAAATCCACCGACAAAGGAACCCAATATCGAAGACACGATTGTTGCTGCTTCGCTCGAGGGAATCGAAAACGAAGATTTTCGCGTTTTGTCGCTTCTGCTGGATTGGTTTGGCGTTCACTTTGAGCGAGTCAACGTTGATCGTTTGGTGAAGATGGTGAGACTTCTCGAAGATAAGCGCGTGAAAGCTTTTTGGGCTGCCCTTGCACAATGGCAGGGGCAGGATTGGAGATTTAAGAAACTCCAGAAAGTATACACGCGGCCACGGCTTGATCTGATGGGTGAGAGGACGTCGTTTCAGATCGAGCGGCACGGTGAAGATGATCGTTTTACGAAAACCACCATGCGCGTTCCGAATAAGCTTCTGAGGCACCGCCTGGTGGACATCTTGACACCGCATGAACTGGCGAAGAAGCATCGGGCGTATTCTTACCGCATCATGATCGGTCCCAGCTACCGCGCCGATATGTGGGCGTTGATGGATCAAAACAGTGATCTTACTCCCACCGAGATAGCGCGGCAGACCTATGGATCATTTCCAACGGCGTGGGAAGTGAAAAGGGATTGGCTGTTGCTCAATCAGGAGCGGTCACTTGCAACCGCTTCGTAAAAAACGACCCAGATCAGCGACTGGGAAATAGCGATAATAAAGGTTATCGACTGACAGGGAGCGGCGCGCGGGCAATTTAACGCTCCGCCTCCTCGATCACCCATTGGGTGAAGACGCATCTTCGGAGTTTCGCATCCGGGCTGTCGCGGTTAATGTGCCAAACCATGAGCAAAGCATCCGATGCAAGATCCGTCCGGCGTCTGGCCAAGAAACATGCAGGCAAGGCATGGCAGGCGATAAGGCTCGTTCCCACCGACGACAAGTTCACCCAGGCCGCGGGACTGGCGCACGCCATCAGGCGCCAGCTCATCGCCATCCAACCAGACGAGCACAAGCCAAAAACTCTTCATATCAGCATCAATTCCACTGCGCATAAACAGGAAGGCGCCATGAGTGGGAAAACAGGCGTTATGACTTCAAGATGCTGTTTGATAAATTCACCCAGGACAGGAAAAGAGAGGCTCCAAATTCTTGGGAGACGGATATTTCTCATGCACGGACTTATGTGATCCCCTATTTTCTGAATGAAGCGAAATCTAACTCGATCGTTATTTGGTCCGATCATTATGACGAGTTCCGGGAATGGTTGGGCAAGGTGCAGCCGATCAAGTGCAGACGAGGCGCAAAAAGGACGCTTTCTCTTTCGACCCAGAATATGTGCATCAAGGCGCTGAACAACTTCCTCAATTTCATGATGCGAAAAGAACGAATGGAGGCCCAGTGGAGGGCTCAGATGGAGAGGGGATTTGGAAGTGGCGATGAGGAGTCCGAAGAGAAGTTAAACGAAGGGCAAATGACCAAAACACCAGCCGCTACCAGTTTTCCTGAACTGA
>JACQAW010000217.1 GCA_016194725.1 Deltaproteobacteria bacterium | reverse complement strand
GCCGCTGCTGGGATTACCGCTACTGCTGGCTGCGCGACGCGTACTTCGTCATCAACGTGCTCAACAAGCTTGGTCATTTTGACGAGATGGAGCACTTCATCGAATACCTGCACAATCTGGCGATGTCCGAGCGCTCAAGCCATTTGCAGCCGGTCTACGGCATCGGTGGCGAAAAGGTGCTCGAGGAACGCGAAATTCCCTGGCTGCGCGGTTTTAGCGGCATCGGCCCCGTGCGCGTGGGCAACGCGGCGTACACTCACCATCAGCACGACGTCTATGGCGAAATGGTGCTGGCCATCACGCCTATTTTCTTTGACCGGCGCTTGAACCGGCACGATCAGGCGCGTGCCTTTCAGGCCGTGCGCCGGCTGGTCGAGCAGGCCATTGCCACCTTCGAGCTCGCCGATGCCGGGCTTTGGGAATTCCGCTCGGACCACAAGCACTATCTTTTTTCCAAGCTGCTCAGTTGGGCCGCCGTGGACCGCGGCATCCGCATCGCGCGCAAAATCGGCGACCAGGAGCTGGCCGGCGCCTGGCAGGCGCATGCCGAACGAATGCGGGACATGATCGAGGGCCATGGCTGGAATGCCGAGCGCGGCATCTACACCCAGCAGTTCGGTGGCACGTCGGCCGATGCCTCGGCGTTGCTCATGGCCCCGCTCAGCTACATCTCACCTCGTGATGAACGCTATCGCCGCATGGTCGATGCAAGCGAAAAAATGCTCAAGCGCGGCAAGTTCATCACCCGCTATCTTACTGATGACGACTTTGGCACGCCCGAAACCGCCTTTACGGTTTGCTCGTTCTGGATGGTCGAAGCCCTGCACGGCGTCGGACGCGAACAGGAGGCACGCGACCTGTTTGCGCTGGTCTGCTCGCGAGCCAACCACGTGGGGTTGCTTTCAGAAGACATCGATCCCATCACGGGCGAGCTGTGGGGGAATTTTCCGCAGACTTATTCCCACGTCGGACTGATCAACTCGGCGATGCGCCTTTCAAAATCGTGGGATGAAGCTTTTTGACTGGCTACTTAAATGGTCGGCTATTCGACATTTATCCCGTTCGTCGTACCGTCTATCGTGCCATTCAACGTCTTCTGGATCTGCTGAAAATCATGCCACGTCTTTTTCATCGAGGCCCAGCTGATCCAGAGCAGGGCCAGCGTGACCACGAAGACCGCCATCGACGCAATCACTTTCGTTTTGCGCTCGAATCTCGGATTTCGCCACAGTAGCGGCAGGGCCAGCGGACCAATAAACGCCACGGCCACCGCGAAGGTCCACAGGCTATCAATGACCTTGACCTTTTTTCCTTTGGCGGTGTTCATCACTTCGCTTTGATTCATTACGCTTATCTTATCACTTATCTTGCCGCGCCCGATGAATTAGTATGTTCTTATGCGGCGGCACCACATTTTAATACTGATGCTGAGTCTGCCTTTTTTGCTGGCCGACAGCTGCGTCAGGCAGGTCTACGTGCACTTCGAATACGAGCTCGACCAGTGCCCGCCGCGGGGCTTTGAATTGCCCGAAAATGTGCATTTCGCGGGCTGGCAGCTGCAGGCCGAAGAAGGCAATCCCTACTGTCATGGATATCTGCGCTACGTTCTCGACGAGGAAAAATCGAGCGGCATTTTTTCCGAGCCGGTCAAAGGCGCGGTGCTTTACGCCAGGCTGGTTTTTGGCGACAAGTGCAAGCTCGACATCATTTCAAGCCTTTCGTGCGCCTCGCGCGAGTCCCACGAGGAATGTCAGAAGCGGATGCCTTATGAGGGCGCTTTCCGGGCGCACATGGGCACAGCCAAGGGATATACCGAGCTCGTGGCCGAGCGAATCCTGATCGGCCAAAAATTCACGCCAAAACTGCCGGCCATGAAACACACCGATATCGGCCGCAAGGACGAGCTGGAGGCCTGGTGCGCCAGACGATGAAACGCGCGGGCGTAATGGCCGTTTGCTTCGGGACGGCCGCGCTTGCCGTGGCGGCATGCAAGCACAACATCACCGTGCGCGGTCAGACCATGCCGGCGAATTACGGTTTTTTCCTGTTCTCGTATGCGCTCAACAAATGTCCGGCCGACGACTACCTCTTGCCCAGCCGCGGAACGGGAGCGGGTGCCAGCTTCGAGGCGGGTAATTTTGGCGGCCCCTACTGCCATGACTTCGCGAAGTACAGGCTCAGCATCAGTAACAGCTTTGACTTCGATGCCAGGAGCTGGGTCAAAACATGGATTCGCTGGGCGCTGTTTGGCCCGCCGATCGCGGCAATCCTGCACCGGGCTCTGCCTTACGCATCGACGCTGCAAACCCTGGAGTCGGCACCAATATACGTGCGCGTGCAATCCGGTGCCCCCTGCGCGGTTTACGTAGCGGTACCCACCGACCGCATGTGCACCGGTCTTACGCTCGAGCAGTGCAAACCATATCGCCTGGCCCGGGCATTCACCTCACTGCTGCTGAATCTTCTGTTCAAGGATTCCGAGCTTGGCCCGCGCGAAGCCACGCTGAACATGAACGGATTTCCGGAGCACAAGGACTTCGGGCAGTGGTGCAGCGAGCGCATCCGCAATAAGTTCAACGCCACCTCGCACCCGATCTTCAAAATCATCGAGCCCGAAGCCGGAGAGCCCAACGTTGATTAAGCGAAATATCGTGGTGATGGCGTTTGTGAGCTTTTTAAACGACATCGCTTCTGAAGCGACGCTCAGGCTACTGCCGCTTTTTTTATCTCAGGTGCTGGGCACGGGTAGCGGGCTGTCAGACCGCCTGCCCCGGCGCAAACCCCTGGTGGTGGCCGGCTACTCGGTATCGGCGTTTACGCGGCCGTTGCTATTGGTCGCCGGCACCTGGCCGCTGGTTTTTTTGGTGCGATTTACCGACCGGCTGGGCAAGGGCGTGCGCGCGGCTCCACGCGACGCGCTGATTGCCGACGAGGCCCAGGCCGACAAGCGTGGCCACAGCTTTGGGCTGAACCGCGCGCTCGACACCGCCGGCGCAATCGTGGGACTGCTGATCGCTTACACCGTGCTTGCGCACAGTGACACACTCACGCGCGCCAGCTTCGACAGAGTCATTCTGATCGCGATCGTGCCTGGCATGCTGGCGGTGCTGCTCATGCTTTTCGGCGTGTCCGAAAAACCCCGGCTTTCCACGAGCACCCCCGCGCGGTTTCCGTTCATCATTATCGGCAATGCTGCCAGACCTAAATTGCCCAGGGAATTCTGGCTATACATGCTGGTGGTGGCGGCCTTTACCCTTTCCAACTCCAGCGACGCCTTTCTCGTACTCAAGGCCGCGAGAGCCCAGGGCGGCATTGGCTTTGTCATGCTTTGCCTGATTGCGCTGAATATCTCGGGCGCACTACTTGCGGTGCCGGTTGGCAAGCTTTCGGACCGCATCGGCCGCAAGCAGCTCATTGCGGCGGGTTGGCTGGTGTACGCGATTGCATACGCGGGGTTCGCGGTGACATCGACCAAGGGCTCGCTTGTCGGACTTTTTTTCTTTTATGGGGCTTTTTACGGATTTGCCGACGGCGTCGAGCGCTCGTTCATCGCCGACCTCGTGCCTACTGGCGCGGGGCGCGGTTTTGCCTACGGCGTATTCAGCTTCGTGGTGGGCGTGATGAGTTTTCCGGCAAGCCTGCTTTTTGGAATCGCGCTCTCCCATTGGGGCGAAAAAGCGAGCTTTCTAGCCGACGCGGCAATAGCCGCGGTCGCGACTATAGGACTGACCTTGCTGGTTCCGGAAAAAAAAACCGAAACGCGCCTGAATCAGATCTGAGGATTGGCGGGCTTTTCGGCGGCACTCACCGGCTTGGTCTGAGCCACCGGTGCGTCATGCGACTCCAGCTGTCCCGACGAGGTTGGGCCATTGAGGCCTTCCTTGAAGTTGCGGAAAGCGCGCCCAACACTTGCTCCCAGTTCCGGAAGTTTGCGGGGACCGAAGATCAATAAAATGCCGGCCAGAATTAGAAGGTGTTCACCTGAAAGTCCAAACATGGTTTCTTATAACTCGACTTAATCCGTCGGTCAACAGAGCATATCCGCAGTCGAAAAATGAGTGGGAATACGCTAGCTTTGAGGAATGCGACGTCCGAACAACCCCCTTCGGCATTGGCGCCTTGCGCTGTTTGTCGCATTGGTGCTGGCCGCGGCCATTGCCTACCGCACCACGGGAGTGCGCACCTATTTGCAGCCTGCCATGATCCTGCACGTGAGATCGCAGGTTTTAACCTATGGGATAGGGGGCCAGCTGGCTTTCATCTTATTCTATGCTTTAATTGTCAGTTTTGGCCTGCCCAATATGCCCTTTCAGCTGGCGGCGGGAGCGCTTTATGGCATCTCCGTGAGCTTTGTCATGATGATCGCCGGCGTGAATCTGGGGGCGCTTGGCGCGTTTTTCATCGCCCGTCGGCTGGGCCGCAAAGGGGTCGAGGAGCTTTTCGGGCATCGACTTATCGAGCTCAACCGCCGCATCGAAAAGGGGGGGTTCCGCTTTGTGCTCGTCTTGCGGCTCATTCCCCTGATGCCCTTTAACGCAGTCAACTATGCCGCGGGCATCAGCCGCCTGAAGCTGCGCGATTACGTCACCGCGAATCTGGTGGGCATGATTCCACTGACTCTGGTGCACGTGATTCTGGGCAGCGCCGCGGGCGAGATTGATCTGACCCTCCCGGGCTCCTGGCTCGCGCCCAAAGTCCTGCTTCCGCTCTGCGTGTCGGGCCTGATGCTTCTATCGGCGATCTTCTTTTTTCGAGGGCGCGAGCGCTGATTCCCTGCCGCCGGCAGCCCCCGTAAAAGACCGTCAAGCACGCGCTATTTGATGGCCGATTTTACCGATTGAAATACAATAAAATACGATGCTCAGGCCAAGTTTCTTCACGATTTTGGGATTAGGTTCGTTCGGCTTTTTGCTGCCCTTGGGGCAAGCCGACCAGCAGGCCCCTTCGCAGCACGCCCCCGCGATGCACGAGTATCAGGAATTAAAAACGGATGGCGACTCCAAAAAAGATGACCAGCTGACCTCAACCGTAACGCTGACCTGGCGGGCGATTCCGCTGGCTGGTCGCTATTTGTTGAAAGTGTCGCATGATCCCGAAGGCACCAGCATCGTCTATTCCGTGCTGACGGTCAACCTGACCCACGTGACGCCTGAGCTTGCGCCGGGTGGATATTATTACGTCGTGGAAGGCTACGAAGACGAGCGCAGGGTGGGGCAGTCCGTCCCGCAGCCGTTCGTGGTGGGAAAACCGCTGGCGCTGGATGCAAAAAAAGAGCGCATGCCGGCCCCGACGATTATCGGACCCAAGCACATGGATCTGTACCCGACCTATGGGTATGTGCGCCTGGCCTGGCAGGGCGTCGAGGGCGCGCGCGGCTATCGATTCCGGCTTTGGAACGAGGACAAGGTGAAAGAAAATCACCGGTGGAAGCGCGACACGCCGCCACGCTGGATTACCGAGGTAAAAAATCCGTGGATCGAGGTACACGACGCGCCCTACACGTCGTTCATGTATCTGGAGACAGGCACCTACCGGTGGGACGTTGCGGCCGTGGATGCGGATGGCGGCTACCTTGGCGATACGGCGATGGGGTATTTTCGGACGAGCCGTCAATGGTTCTTCAAGCCCAATGAAATTTTTCTAAGTGCGGAATACGGCTTTTATCCACAAGAAGTTTATTACCAGGACTCCAGCGTCACTGGTACCCAGTCCAAGCTGCTGTCATCCTCGCATCGCCTCAACGCCGACCTGGACTGGTGGTTTTGGCGGCAATGGGGCGTGAATCTGGGCGGCGGTTTTCAGAGCCTGAGCCTGACCTCGCCCAGCGGACAGAACCCCGCAGACACGATTTTTTTCGTCCACGCCAATGCGGATCTGCTTTTCAGGACCTACCTCTCGACCGTGCCCTGGGGCTGGTGGCTGGTGCTGAGCGCGGGCTTCGGCATGCAGGAGTTTCCACAAGTAGACACGTTCAGCGCCAGCCAGGGCGGCGGCAGCATTCACGTAGAAAGACCCAAGGCCATGGGAGCCAAATTCGGCATTCAGCTGCACAAGCGCTGGAACAACTGGTGGGAAGCCCAGTTCAACATCAACTCGTTGGTTCACGCCTTCACGACCACGAGCCCCACAGGCAGCTCGGTGACGCATACGCCGATCGATCTCGACCTGGCCTTCAAGGTTTTACTCAACTGGTCGAATCATTTTGGAACCTATGCCAGTCTGGGCGGCGAGGTGAAGCGCGCGCAGTATACGCCGCAGCCGTTCGGCGCCAACTCCAATGTCCTGCTCCAAGGCATCGTGTTCGCCTGGGGCTTCCAGTTCAATTACTATCCGCCACCTAACAACTTGAATTATTATCCCGATCATGACGGCGCCTATTATCCCGCCGACAAGACCAAGTCATACTACCACTCCGAGGAAAGGACGATCGACAGGTCCAACAAAGACAGCAGCTCATGGCAGCGTTGGCGCCCTCGCTAGAAAATCGCTTACGGTATAAATACCCAAGTCGCCCCCACATTCGTGTTGTCACCATTCCCGCCAAGCAAGGCGGTGGTTCCATCCGCACTTAAAGAAGCGGAATAGCCCTGATCAGCCGAACCTACGGCCCCGGTGCCCACAAATTTTGCCCCGTGCTGGGTCCACACGCCACCGCTACGGATAAACACCCAACCGGCTCCCAGACCCGCGTTGTCACCCATACCCCCAATCAATGCGGTAGATCCATCAGCACTCAAAGAAGCGGCATAACCCTGGAAAGGCACACCCACGCCCCCGGTGCCCACAAGTTTTGCTCCCTGCTGCGTCCAAACGCCACCGCTCCGGGTAAAAATCCAAGTGGCTCCCGTATTCCCATTGTCACTTTGCCCGCCACTCAAGGCGGTATTTCCATCCGCGCTTAATGAAACGGCACTACCCTGTATTGCCGCACCCACGGCCCCGGTGCCCACAAGTTTTGCTCCCTGCTGCGTCCAGACACTACCGCTTCGGGTAAAGACCCAAACGGCTCCGACATTCGTGTTGTCACTTTGCCCAGCAATCAAGGCGGTAGTTCCATCCGCACTTAAAGAAACAGCATAGCCCTGTGTAGCCGCACCCACGGCTCCGGTGCCCACAAGTTTGGCTCCCTGCTGCGTCCAGACACTACCGCTCGGTGCCCACAAGTTTTGCTCCCTGCTGCGTCCAGACGCCACCACTACGGGTAAAGACCCAAGCGGCTCCCACACCTCCATTGTCACCACCCCCACCTATCAATGCAGTATTTCCGTCGGCATTTAAAGAAACGGCATAGCCCTGTGCAGCCGCACCCACGGCCCCGGTGCCCACAAGTTTTGCTCCCTGCTGCGTCCAGACGCCACCACTACGGGTAAAGACCCAAGCGGCTCCTATATTCGTGTTGTCGTTTGGCCCGCCGATCAATGCGGTATTTCCATCCGCACTTAAAGAAACAGCATAGCCCTGCTGCATCGTACCCACGCCGCCGGCGCCCACGAGCTTTGCCCCCTGCTGAGTGGCGGGAGCTCCGGTTGCGGTTACGCCGAAAAACGCCGAGCTGGTGAAGGAGGCGGATCGTGAGGTGACATTGACCGGCCCCGAAGTCGCGTCGGGCATCACCAGGGCAACTAAAGAGGTGGTGGATTGGCTGATCAAAATTGCGGAGCCGCTGCCAATGCTCACAGTTTGGATCGCTGAAAAATCCATACCCGTAAGAGTGAGCAGAGTGCCTACTGGCCCACGCTCGGGTGAAATGGCAAAAGTCAAAGGTGGACGACTCTCGCCCAAAAAATTTGACTTTGGAACATCGAAACAACCTGTTTGCATCAGCGCTAGAAGTAAGAAACAAAATGGAAAAGCAATATACGATCGGGCGGATTTTTCGCCGCTGCAACGAACTTTCAACATGTATTACTCCCCTGCATGTATTTTACCTTAAACTTGACTGATTTAATCAACCAAATAGTTCAAAGGGAGCAATTTCGACCTACATATCTTAAACATACGTTTCTATAAGGATAATAAGGGAAGCCCCCTGGTAATCCGAGCGCTTTGGCCTGTGAGCCCAGCGCCTAGCTGGCGTTCAAAAGCAGCTTCTCGCAATCGGAAAACTTTTTGGGCGGCAGCAGCTCTTCGACCAGGAAGGTAATGCCACGCGCCTGGCGAAGCGCATCGAGCAAAGCCTGCCAATCCCCGTCGTCCGCCCGAGGATAAAGCGTCGAGGCAATGCGCCCCAGGCCACGATCAGCTTCGAGTACCTTGCCCAAACGCCGCAGATGCCGACGCGCGGCTCTCAGGTCACCGCCTGCCGCCTCGCCTTTTTTCAAAGCCTTGATGCGATCAAAAATCCGGTCGCGGTGCTCGCGCAGGTACCAAAGCAGGCGCTGCGCGACTATGTCAGGTGACTCGCCATGTGCTTTGAGACTTGCGACGTCGTCCTCTTCTAGCAGCTCGCCTGCATCCACG
>JACQAW010000216.1 GCA_016194725.1 Deltaproteobacteria bacterium | reverse complement strand
TACCAAGGTCGCGCAGAACGACATCGAGCTCACCTTTTTCAAGGGCCCGCTCAAAAAGCGCCTTGGCGTATAGTTTTGCAACTGGCTCTTTCGTCTGAGTGCCTGAGTTCTTCACTTCTGCTGCACCTTTCCAACGTATTCCGTAACTATTCGCCGCTGGTCATCGGTCGAAAGTCTGTCGCGGATAACCTTTTCCGCCATCTCTACAGCCGTTGCGATTGTTTCGCGGCGAATCTGGTCTTTGTATTCCTGGATATTTGAAAGCGCGGTGGACTCGGCGTCCTTAACAATGCGATCCGCGTTTGCTTGCGCATCTTTGATCAACTTTGAACGCATCGCCTCGCCATCCGTTTGCGCGCGGCTAAGAATTTGTTGCGCTTCTGCCTCGAACGCCTTGAGCTTGACGGTAAATTCCTGGTAGCGCCGCTGGGCTTCGAGTTTTTGCGCCCGGGCCTCTTCAACTTCGGCGCGGATTTGGCTCTGGCGGTTGGCTACGAATTCTTTTACTGGCTTCCGAGTAAAATACACGAGTACGATGATAAGAATCGAGAAGTTTACAACCGGGGGTATCAGCTCGTACATCTCATTAACCTCTCTCACCTATCTCGTGGTGATCGGGCGACCCATCGCCTTGGTTGCAATTTCTTCGGCAATTCCAGTAATCTCGCCGGCCAGCGCATCAAGGGTAACCTTGCGCTGCGAGTCGAGTTCCTTTTGTGTGTTCTGCAGCGCAGTCTTTGCTTTGTTGGCGGCTTCCGCGAGAATCTTTGCTTCTTCTTTTTTCGCAGACTCTTCCTTCTCACGAAGAGTGGCGCGAGCCTTGTCATTTACTTCTTTCAGGCGAGCCTTATAATTCGAAAAAGTTTCTTCCGCTTGGGCTTTGAGGCCTTCCGCTTCTTTGCGTGCGCCTTCGGTTTTTTCTTTCCGATCATGAAGAATGCGCTGGTATGGCTTCAAATATAACGGCGTCAGAAGGAGGTAGAGAACCCCAACCATGACAAAGAGGATGTAAAACGTATGATCGATACCCAGCTGGGTCGCGATTTGTGTAAATGCGTCCATAATTTTATAGATGTAGATTGAGCATACCGGGATTAGCACGCACCGGAAAAATGTGTCAATTGATTATTGGGGTAATTCTGGGGGAACTTACTCTGTCGCCAAAAAGGACTTAACCGCGGGCGCTTTGGGGCTGACCATTTTCGAGCTGCCTTCGAAAATAACACCCTCATCCACCATGAGGCTCGGCGTGACGATGTTACCGCGAAAGATGGCGGGGCGGTGGATTTCGACGCGATGCTTGGCAACGATATTCCCAGTGACTTCGCCATTGATGATTATCGTTCCGGCTTCGATTTCAGCGCTCACCTTGGCGCCCTCGCCGATGACCAGGACATCGTTGGTATAGATTTCTCCGCGGAAAGTTCCCCCTATTCGAAGGGTGCCCTCAAAGCACAGCTTGCCCTCAAATTCGCAGCCTTTCTCGATCACGCCACTGACTTCGTGGCTTTCTACCGCTACCGCTAAATCTGGTTTTTTTGCCATTGCGCCTTATTTCAGGACCTGGGCCAGCACGCGTTCCAGGTCATCGCCGTTGTAGTACTCGATTACGATTTTCCCACGGGTTGCGTCTCCATGCAATTGCACCTTGGTGGCAAGCTTTGCCGAGATGTCCCGGCCCAGGTTTTTGAGACGCAGCTGTACGGGTTCAAGTGCCCCGTCCGGGGCTTCTTCGATGGCCGCGATCCGGCCGGCCGCCAGGTTCTTGAGTATTTGAATCCGGCTTTCGAGCTCTCGAACAGACCATTTTTTGTCAACGATGTCCCATGCTAGTTTTTCAACCGCCGCTGAGTCTTCGACTCCAGCAAGCGCTTTGCCGTGGCCAAAGGTAAGCAGGCCGTCACGCAGTGAGGTTTGTACGGGCTGAGGCAGCTTCAGAAGGCGCAGGTGATTGGCCACCGAGCTGCGGTCCTTGCCCATGCGCTCGGCCAGCTCATCTTGGGTCAAGTTGAAGTCCTGAACAAGTTGGTGGTAGGCAAGTGCCGTTTCCAGGCAATTCAGATCTTCTCGCTGAATATTTTCCAGAAGAGCCAGCTCCAAAGCTTCTTTGTCGGTGGTACGGCGGATTACGATTGGGACCTGCTTCAGGCCGGCCAAGCGTGCCGCGCGCAGACGGCGCTCGCCCGCAATTAGCTGGTAGCCCTTCGCCGCCTTACGGACGATCAAGGGCTGAATCAGGCCGTTGATTTTAATGGATTGGGCAAGCTCTTCGATGCTTTCGTCATGAAAAGTTTTACGCGGCTGATAGTCGTTCGTGGAAATTTCATCGACAGCGGCCATGCTGATGCCGGGATGCCGGTCGCGGTTGCTGTCGGCTGGTGTTTGGGCCGTGGCCGGAGCCTGCGGCAGCCCCGGCGAGACCGCCGAGGGAAAAAGTGACGCCAGTCCTTTGCCGAGCGTGGGTCTTGCGGGAATCGATTTCTGTTTGTCCATCTTCGTACACTTTCCTATAATGCGTTCTATCTATAAATTATCATTGGAAACAGGGGGAATCGGCTTGTTAAACGGGGGGGGCGTGCGCAGGGCTTCTGGCGCCGGACGAATGCCCAGCTCGCTTGCGCGTGCGGCATTGATGTTTTTCGTAATCAGCTCCTTGGCCAGGCTCAGATACGCAATACTGCCCTTGGAGTCGATGTCGTACAATAAAATCGGTTTACCAAAGCTTGTGCACTCGCTCAGCCGCACATTTCGTGGAATCACGGTTTCAAATACCTGGGATCCGAAGTGCGTTCGCACCTCGCGAACAACTTCGTTGGCCAGGTTGTTGCGTCCGTCGAACATCGTCAAAACAATGCCCTCGTCCTGAAGCGAGGGATTCAAGTTCTGGCGAATCAGGCCCACGGTGTGAAGAAGCTGCGAAAGTCCTTCTAATGCGAAATATTCGCACTGGAGCGGCACCAAATAGCTATCCGCCGAAGTAAGCGCGTTGACGGTCAAAAGGCCCAGCGATGGCGGACAATCGATAAATATATAGTCATAGGTATTTCGAATCTCCTGTAGCGCCGCTCTGAGCTTGTTTTCGCGAGCAAATGACGAAACCAGCTCGATTTCGGCACCCGTCAGGTCGTTATTGCTTGGAGCTATAAAGAGACTGTCGATCTCCGTTGGCCGAATAATCTGGCTCATCGGTACCTGCCCAATGAGCGCGTGATATAGATTTTTTTCAGAAAATGTGGCGCGATCCAGACCCAGCGCGGACGAGGCATTACCCTGAGGGTCGAGATCAAGAATTAATGTTTTTCGGTCGGCGACGGCTAAAGAAGCGGCGAGGTTGATGGTCGTTGTGGTTTTACCAACACCACCTTTTTGATTTGTTACTGCTATTACTCTTCCCATGTCTCCCCGAGGTTGGCTCTCTGAGCCGGTCTTGAGGCAGCAAGCACTTCTATGCTTGCTGCCTCAGCTGGTGTGTGGTTGTGGTTACTCAAGGCCGTATATTGCGACTAGCCGACGGATAATCATTTTAATTCGTGAAACAAACTCTTTGTGCGACTTGGTACTCATCACTCCCTTAAAGGTAACCGACCGGTGTATTTTCGCAACAGGAAAATACTGCTCAGTCTACGTGTTCCACGTGGAACATCCCTCTCGGGCCTACCTCGGTACTAAACCAGCACCAAAATTCGCTCCCCAGCCCCGTGCGGCAAACTATAGTTGAGCTCAGCCGCACTTCCAAAACGTTCCAACCAGGCTTCCTTAACCTTCGGCTCGCTCATAATATCAAGCTTTTCGTTGGGCCAGGCCGGACCCTTCATCAAAACCAACTGACCAATATCGGCTCGCGGAAAATGCTCTGATAAATAAACCGCGAGCTTGGGCCCCGGCAAAAAACCGCGAAACCAATATTCGGTATCGTCCTTGAAGCTTTTCACTTCTTCAAATGAACGGGCAAGCGCCTTAATCCTGGCATCCAGTCCCATCTCCGAAACAATTGTAGCTAGCACGCCAGCTTTTTTCTGCCGACGCTCAACTAGAATTACATTTGTCTCTGGCGAAACAATGCCAAGAATAATGCCCGGAATTCCGCCTCCGCTCCCCACATCCGCAACCAATGGCGCAACGGAGCCAAGGGTTTCGATGGCGGCCCACAC
>JACQAW010000264.1 GCA_016194725.1 Deltaproteobacteria bacterium | reverse complement strand
TCGTCGACCACGATGCCGATAGCCAGAGCAAGGCCCAGCAGCGTGAACGTGTTCAGGGTGAAGCCAAAGAAGTAAAGCGCGGTGAAGGCGCCGACAATCGAGGTGGGAATGGCGAGCAAAACGTTGAACGTCGACGACCAGGAGCCCAGAAACAGGTAGCAGACCACCGACGTCAGAAACGCCGCGATCAGTAGAGTTATGTTCAGCTCATCCACCGAGTCGCGAATGAACTTGGTCGTATCGAGCCGAACGTCGATATGATAGCCGGCCAGCAGCGACGGGCGTATCAACGCCACTTTTTCCTGAACAAGCCTTCCCACTTCCACGGCGTTGGAGCCATGCTGCTTCACGATGCCCAGGCCAACGGCCATTTTGCCGTTATAACGCGAAATAGCCCGGATATCGGCGAGGCCTTCTTCGATCCTGGCGACCTTGAACAGGGGAATAGGATTGTAGTTGGCTCCGCCCCCGCGCGCATTGATGCGAATCTTGCCGAAATCCTCGGGGCTCTTGGTTTCGCCCAGCACGCGCACGTTCATCTCGTTTTTTTCGGCTTCGATGCGGCCCGCGGGCTGCTCGATCTGCTCGGCCTGAATCGCGCTCCAGAGGTCAGAGGTCGTCAGGTCGTAGCTGTACATTTTCTTGGTGTCGACGCGCACGCGCAGATTAGGGTCGACGTAGCCTGCCAGCACCACGTTGCCCACGCCTGATAAAGTCGAAAGCTGGTCTTTCAGCGTGTTTCGGGCGTACATCATCTGCTGATAGAGCGGAATTTTTTCGTCCGCCGTGACCATGACCCACATGACCGGCTGGTCTTCGGGATTGGTTTTGGTGATTACAGGTGGGTAAAGCAGCGTAGGCAGCTGGTTCTGAACCTGGATGATGCGGTTTTGCACCTCCTGCAGCGCCACGTCGATATTTCGATTGAGGTTGAACTCACAGGTAATGTTGGCCACACCCTGGCTGACGCTGCTTGATACGCTCTTGACGCCTTCAATGCCCATTACCGCGTCTTCGATGATGTCGACGACGTCCATTTCCATGACTTCGGGCGCGGCATTCTCGAGCGTCAGTCCGATATTGACGACCGGAAAGTTCACGTCGGGCATCTGACTGATGCCCATGCGCTGAAACGAGATGGCCCCGAATACGATGAGGCCGAACATCAGCATCCAGGCGAAAACCGGCCGCCGAATCGAGATTTCGGAAAGACTCATAGGAACGTTTCCTTCATGATCGAAAGGCCCGTTTCAATGGCCTTGAGTTTATCTTCGGGAATAAGCGAAATTTTTTCGGTAAACCGCTGCTGCACGATGCCCCGGGTCGCCTGCACGAGCGTCCTGCCTTTTTTGGTGTTGGTCACCAGAATCTGACGACGGTCGGCGGCTTCGGTTTTACGGGTAATGAGGTTGCGTTTGACCATGTTGTCGATCATCTTCGACATCGTGGGAGCGCTTACGCCCATCCAGCTGGCCAGCTCCTGATTGGACATGGGCTGCTGCGAAAGCTGAAGCAGCACGCGAAACTGCGGCACCGTGAGCTTCTGCTTGCCCAGCTGCCGCATTTCAGTGCGGATGATGCGCATCATGCGAGGAATCACCTCGAGCAGCAGGGCCGAACGTGCCTCATTTTTTGTTTTTTCCGATGAGCTCATGGCACCTCTTTAGTGCACATCCTATTGTATGGAGCACTAACAATTAGTGATACTAACTATATCATGCGGCGCAAAATTGGAAGTCCCCCTAATTCAATCCAAAATACCGCTCGAAGCCGGTTATGAGCTGGTCGTCGTCCCCCACGTCCACCCCCAGCTGAAGCATGAGATCGTCGGCCTGCCGGCTCGCTCCCTGCGCATAAATCTTTCTCAAATCATTGCTCAAGCCGACCAGCTCGGGCCAGCTGGCACCACCCGTTTTGAAATAGCGGCTGGCCAGGGTTGCGATGATCAGCGGCCCTTTGACGTAACCCGTATTGTACAGGGGATACGCGATCAGGCCGTCCAACTCGCGAACGGCATATAGCAAATTCAGGTTTTCGGGCACGGCCCCCGCGGCTCCGAGGCGATTGAAGAAGTGGTCTGGCCACTGTGCCAAAAAATCGGCCGAAACTTGCGGCAGAGCCTTATTGGGTTCGCCAAAAACCAGCATGTGATAGTGGGCGTTGGCCAGCCCCGAACTCAGGGCCCCGGCCGCCGGACCGGCCAGGCGCAATTGCCGCACGTCAGCCTGGCCATAACCGCTGAGTCTGCTGTTCGGGCAGTGGGCTAGCGTTTGCGGCTCCAGAAACATGAGTACAAACAGGTCAGCCATGGCTTCGGAGTACCAGGATGGGTCGGGCGGAAAGCGAAAGGCCCAGAGGTTTTGCTTCACGACCGGGTAATACACAGCGTGTCCCAGCTCGTGAACCAGGGCTTTCAGATAGTGCTTCTTGAAATCGGATTTTTGGGGCTCCAGAGATCGGCGGAATGTTTTCGATTCGTCACCTTGCGATATTCAAACAGGGGCTCCTTGAGCTGGTCCAGCAAACTCTTCGAAGCCTGCACCAGGCATTTGAGCGACGCTTTGGGGCTCTGGTGATTTTCAATCTTTCCAATGTCGTTTTTGACGTCGGTATAACCAAGCTGGCAGCCATCGCCCGTGTACTGGAAACGATGAAGCTGTTCCGATAGGACACTTTCCAACTGCGCGGCCAGACGCTCGGCCTGATGCGCGTTTTCGACTTCGCGTGGCTCGAACCAGGAGTTCGCTGTTTTAAGGCCGGCCAGTCCCAGATAGTATTGCAAATCGTCCAACGTAATTTTGACCTCATGCCGAAGCGCCGGGCTGACCAGCCATGGCTGAAGTCGATGCAGGCGATTGATGTCCGCGAGGTTCAAAATTTCTGCGATCCCGGTGGTGCTGAACTTATGAAGATCGTCCTCAGTTCGTGTCGAGGCGATATAGCGCACGTCCCACAGCAGGCGGCGATAGGCCTGGTCCACATTGGAAAAGGAGGCATTCACTCCAACCAGGGTAGCCCGGGCTTGCCGATCAATTTGGACCAGGCCAAACGCCAGGCCCGAAATCAGGAGCAAAAATCCGATCCAGCACACTCGTAACCGCATCAAATCATCATACACCGGTCTCTAACATCGCTCATGTATTAATGACGACATGCGCGGTGATGCCTGCGCCGGGAATGTTTCCTCTTGCTCTGGTCGCCGTAGTGACTTAGAAAATTACAAACTATGCGGCGCACCACCTTTACCGTTCTTTCGAGCTACCTGCTTCTACTCACATTCACGTCACAGTGCTATGCGACTTCGCTGGGTCTTGAAAGCCTTACCGGCCTGAAGCGCGGCCAAAGCGAATACTTCAACACCAACCTTGACCAGCGTCTGACCATTCAAGTTCAAGTGGTGGGCGGCGTATCGGCACCTGGTATTTACCATATTCCGGATACCGCGAATCTGCTCGACGCACTTTCGCTGGCCGGAGGTACGAACCCGAATTCCGACCTTGCCAAAGTTCATCTGCGCCGAAACGAGGGTGGACAGTACAAGACCGTGGTCTATGACCTGGCCCAGGTGCTGCACGACACTTCCAAGCCACTGCCGGCTCTTGCAAATCACGACATCATCATGATCGAGCCGCAGTCGCAGGCAGTGAGCAATAATCTGGCACTGATCGCGACCATCGTGGGCATCATCAGCTCGGGTCTGCTGGCGTACGTTACGATTCACAATATCCAGCAAGGCAAGTAAAACGTTGGCTGCAGCTCAGTTGGAAGCGGCGCTGGTTTTGCCCTTGAGGATGAAAACACTCTTTTCATCGAAATCCTGCGAAAAATTTTCGGGCAGTGGCTCGGCAGTCGGCTTGGCTGCCGGTTTGGCTCCAGGAATAGGCATTGCCGCGGCAACGGGCGCAGGCTCGGCGCCAGCCACTGGAATACGGCTTTCTTCGAGTGCGCGGCGATACATCTGCAAATCCTGCTCTGTCTGCAGACTCTCTGACATACGTTGGTTGTCTTTGGCCAGGTCCAGATTGCGGCGCTGCTCCTGCTCGAGACGATATTGAAACTCCACGCTCTTCATGCGTTCGTGGCGCAAGGCCTGCTTTGCTTCGAACAGGTCGCGACTCAGCTCTTTGACCTGTCCCGAAAGCGCCAGAACATCTTTCTCGCGAAGCATGAGATACATTTTCATGACTTCGTAGTCGGCGACCTCAAAATCGTTTTCGGTGCGGACCACGGGGGCCATTTGCTTTTGTGGCGCCTCGGCAACCGGCGCGGGCTCCAGGGTTTCGAGCTGGCCAAAGGGGCGAATCGCGTTCAGCAGCTGCTCGGGCGAGCAGGGCAGCGCCAGATAAGCTTCGGCCGCGAGCTCTGTTTTGGCATGACCTTGAAAATCAGGACTGCGCCAATATTCTGACGTAATAACCACCGGCAGCTGCCGCCCGCTTTGAAAGCGCCGAATCTGCTGCACAAAGGCGAGCCCACCGTCGTTTACACCCACCGGCGGCGACATCGGGGCCGCGCGCGTCTTCATCAACTCGCGGTTGATCAGGCAAACATCGATGCTGGAACCCTGCATTTGCAGAAGCAGCCACGCCTCTTCGGTCGTGGGCGCGAGCAACACCGTGAACTGGCGCGCACTGAGTGCCTTTACCAGGGGATGTTCTGCGTGCCATTGCGGATTCAAGACAAGGATTTTCATAATCTTCTCAATAATACTCTTCGCGAATTCGGCCCGTTTTCTTGACTCGTGCCCCGGCAACTTCTGCCGCCCGTGTCCGGGATACCGCACCCAATGCCGGTACGGTATCCTTGAAAGATCGGGAATTAAAAATGCAGCGCAAACCAACAAGCCCGCGGGGCCTGGCGTTCGTCATTCATGACATGAACAGCTGGGGCGGCCAGGATCGTTCAACTCTCGAGATTGCCCGGCGGCTAAGTCAGCATTGGCCCGTCGAGGTGCACGCCTTTTCGCTCGAGGGCAAGCACCGCGGCAAGCTCGACTTTCACGCGGTAAATCCCAACATCATACGGCCCATGCTTCTGCGCAGCATGCTGTTTCATGGGGCCACGCTTGTGCCCCTTTGGCTGCAGGCAAAACTTAAGGGCGGCTCCGCGCCCCTGGTTCATGCCACCGGCGCCTGTTCGCTCATCAGCGACGTCGTGCACGTGCAGTTCATTCATGCGGCCTGGCACAAAGCCGCTCAAGCCATGTCACCCGATTATCGAGTCACCGAGGGAATGGCCAAAGACGCGTATCAAAAGCTGCTCTACCTCTACGACTCCGCGATGGAGAAAACGCTTTTCACGAACAAGCGCCGCTATATCGCCATATCCAAATCAGTGGCCAACGACTTGAGAAAACTGTTTGGCCTGCGAACGAACGTCACCGTCATTTATCATGGCGTCGATTCGACGCGTTTTCGTCCCTCGCACAAAAACCGCAAAGCGGTGCGCCGCCAGTGTGGCGTTGGCGACCGCGATCAAATGCTGCTGTTCGTAGGCTCTTATGAGCGCAAGGGGCTGGGCCCGGCAATCGAGACCGTGTCGCGGTTCTCGCCCGCGCATAGGTCGCGCGTCAAGCTGGTGGCCGTGGGTAGTGGCAACACCAAACTTTTCTCGGCGCTCGCGGCCCGTCTGGGCGTGAGCGCGAACCTGGTTTTCGCCCCACATACCAAAGAGATTATACCTTACTACCAGGCTGCCGATATTTTCGTGCTGCCCACATTTTACGAACCTTTCGGCCTGGTGATTCTCGAAGCCATGGCGTGCGGGCTGCCCTGCCTGGTTTCAGCCTGCGCGGGCGCTTCGGAGCTGATGACCGAGGGCAAGAGCGGCATGCTGATCAAAGACCCTGGCAGCGCCGCGGAAATCGCGAAAAAACTTGAACGGCTACTGGACAACGA
>JACQAW010000263.1 GCA_016194725.1 Deltaproteobacteria bacterium | reverse complement strand
CTGGTGGAATACGGCGGAGCCAGCTGCCATTCCAGTATCGCGCGCCTGCGAGCGCTGAGCAGCAAGGTTCAGTAACCAAAATACAAAAAGGCCGGAATCACGCGGGGTGACTCCGGCCTCTTCACACTAAAACGAAGGTTCAGGCTTGCTTAGTTGCTACCCAACGCCTTCGCGATATTGATCCGTCCTCCGGTGACGGTTTTCCCTTCCAAAGATGGGATCTTGTCGACGCTTTCCATGAGTCGCGCTTTCACTTCCTTGTGAGTCCACGTCGGATGTGCCGACCACAAAAGGGCCGATGCGCCAGCCACGTGCGGGCAGGCCATCGAGGTACCTGACATCTTCGAATACTTGTTGCCTGGAACCGAGCTGTAGACGTCGACGCCTGGTGCTCCAACCTGAACCGACTGCGAGCCCGTGTTCGAGAAGTACGCAAGCCCGTCACTGGAATCGGTGGCGGCCACCGAGATCATGTTCGGAGCATTGAGTGACGCAGGAAACGTCTTGTCGGTGTCGTTATTGGTTCCGTCGTTGCCGGCGGCAGCAATAAACAGCACGTCCTTGTCTTCCGCGCGCTGAATCGCGTCACGCAAGCCTTTGTTGTCGTCGTCGCCCTTGCCGCCCCAGCTGTTGCTGAGAACTTTCGCGCCATGGGCAACGGCGTAGTCGATGGCCTTGATGGCTCCGGCGGTGTCGCCGCTGCCTTCAGCACTCAGAAACTTGAGTGCCATGATCGATACGCGTTGATTCACGCCGCTGATGCCTTTGCCGTTGTTGCCAACCGCGCCGATGACACCCGAGCAGTGCGTGCCGTGCGAGTGGTCGTCGAAGGGCAGACCGTCGTTGTGAATGAAGTCGAAGCCGACGACGTCGTTGGTCTTCGAATCCGGAGTCGGGTTACGCCACATATTGAAGCTCAGGTCTTCGTGGTTGTAATCAACACCGGTGTCGAGGTTGGCTTGGCCGAAGCCATTTCAATTGGAAGAGCTTTGAGAATATAGTTCGGCTGCGCGTATTCGACAGCGGGATTCTTTTCGAGGTTGGCGACGACAGATTTCACGTCACTGCCTTTTTCGAGAACCAGCTGTTCAAACTGGCGCATGCCGCCATGAAAACGCTTCACCTGCACGACGCTGGCAGTGTCGTAAATGCCTTCCATGGCCAGCCTGTCGCGGCGAACACCGTCCTTATATTTCACGATAACTTCGTCCGCCTTATAGTTGGACGTAGTCTGCACCGCAGCATACGTGGTTGGGGCCACGATGCTCAGCATCAAAATCGCCTTGATACCCACACTGCGTATCGCGTAGCGCATTGTTCTCTCCTCCTTGGATCCTTGGATTGGCTCGACCAGACATCATTGCCGGCCGTAATTTTGGTGTACTTAGAGGATTCTATGGGCGCACGGCCGTTTTGCAAATTTTCAAGTGATAAATATTTTTTTCGATTCGCTTGTAAGGTTGTTTGACCGTCGTTACTATACGCTCACTTTGACGCAATCCTGGTTCAGGAGCAATCATGGCACAGCCAAATAAATTCCATGATAGGTTTCATGATCTGGTGGCGCTGGTAACTGGCTCTGGGCGCGGCCTAGGCGCCGCAACCGCGCTTCGTCTGGCCCGCGACGGCGCTGGTCGATGAAATCAAGACAAAGCTCGGAAGGCTCGACATTCTCGTGAACAATGCAGGCATCACCCGCGATGCCATGCTCCACAAGATGAGCGAGGAAAAGTTCGACGAGGTCATCCGCATCAACGTCAAAGGCGTGTTCAACTGCGCGCAGGCCGCGGCCGCCGTGATGGTCGAGCAGAAATGGGGCCGCATCATCAATCTTTCATCAGTGGCCGCGTTGGGAAATATTGGACAAGCCAACTACTCGGCTTCGAAGGCCGCGGTCATCGGCATGACCCGCTCGATGGCCCTCGAATTAGCGCGTTATGGCATTACGGTGAATGCGATCGCCCCGGGCATGTTCGAATCGGTGCTCACACAGCAGATTCCCCCTGAAGTAAAAGAAAAATTCATCACCTGCATCCCGCTGCGGCGAATCGGCAACCCGGACGAAATCGGCTCGCTGGCCGCGTTCCTGGCCAGCGACGAAGCCGCGTACATCACCGGCCAGACGTTCTTCATGGACGGCGGCCTGAGCATCGGAATCTCGCCAGTCTAATAGCCCCGCCAATCTCTTTTTCGTAATTACTTAAAAGACATTCAGGAATTACCCCCTATAACGATTGTGATGGGGGAAAGAATGGAAAAGATATTATTAGTTTCAAACTCCGATGAACGTACCGGTCTGCAACTCGCGCTCGAACGAATGGGTTTCGAAATCAGTCGGCCTGGCGAAAATCCCGATGCCATTATCGCCACCGCCGTCGATACCGACGGAGCCCGTCTTTCGAACGTCGTACGACTGAGCGAAACCAGCGGCAAGGTGCCGCTGCTATTGGCGGTCGATGCCGCGTCGCTCGGGCAGAATGACCGAATTCTGGAAATGGCCGATGACTTCATCTTCGCGCCGTTCAACGCCAGTGAGCTGGCCTTTCGCATGAAGGCCCTGCTGAAAAAGTCCAAGGTTCCAGATGAAGGCCCACAGACGCTGAGCTGCGGCGACCTGGTCGCCGACCGGGCCTCGCTGAGCATTCATGTTGCCGGTCAGATTCGCTCGCTCTCGGTACTCGAGTTCAAGCTGCTCTGGTTTCTCATGCTCTGCGCCGGCAAGGTGGTCTCGCGGCCCAACATATTGCAAAACGTCTGGAAGGGCACGGTCGTGAGCAATCGCACGATCGACGCCCATATCGTCGGATTGCGACGGGCGCTGCAGGGCATGCAGTTTCGCATCGAGACTATCTATGGCGCGGGCTACTCGTTGCGTGGCCCCGACGAAATGGACCGAACCAACGCTGCTTAAACGTCGTGTTCTTGCTGACGGCGAATGAACGTCGGAATGTCGTATTCGTCGTCAGTAAGATTCGTCAGACCCAGCTTTTGCGCAATGGCCTTGGCGCGATTCAGATCATCGCCCTTTTTGGCCGCTGGCTGCGAGCCATAGTCGCGAAAACTCGCACCGGCGCCCTGACCGTTGGCAGGCAGGGCGAAATCCTCGGCATCGTCCTCTTCGTCCATACCGGTGTCTGAAAGACCATCGTCGCAGTACGAAGACGGAGAAGAGGCCGTGGGCTTGGCCATCGGTGCCTTTGAAAGCATGGGTGGCAGCGCCGGCGGCGGTATCATGTGCATTGGAGCCGGCGGCAGGCTCAGAGCCTCGTCCGCTTCTCCAAATGAGCGGGCCAGCTGCTCGGCATGCTCCATAGGCGAAAGCTTCGCGGGTGCAGCGGCGGCGGGAGTTGGCGCGGCCAAATTGCCCAACGCCGGTTCACGCTCAAGCGCCATCGTCGGAGCGGCCGGGGCTGCAGCAATCGGAGCAGCAGCCACAGGCGCCGTAACAGCAACGGCAACCGGCTCAGCAACCGGAACGGAAACTGAAACCGCAACCGGCTCTTCCATCTTGGTAACAGCCGCCGCAATCTTCTCCTGAGTCATCAATACATGAGCGGCGCCTGCGGCGGCGCTCAATGGAACCATCGAGGCCGCGATAATCTGCTCCTTCGGTCCCAGGCCCGTGGCAATGACGGTAACCTTGACATCGTCCTTCATGCCTTCATCGATAACCGTTCCGAAAATAATCTCAGCATCCTCGTCAGCGGCTTCCATGATGAGCATGGTCGCTTCATTGACTTCGTGAATCTTGAGATTCGAGCCGCCGGTAATGTTGATGATGATGCCGGTGGCGCCGTGAATCGAAACGTCTTCAAGGAGCGGCGAGGAAATCGCGGCCCGCGCGGCTTCCAGGGCGCGTCCATCGCCGGTAGCCTGGCCGATACCCATGAGCGCCAGGCCCTTGTTCTGCATGATCGTCTTCACGTCGGCGAAATCCGAGTTGATCAGGCCGGTGTGATTAATCAAGTCCGAAATGCCCTGCACGGCATTGAGCAGAACCTCGTCGGCCTTTTTGAAAGTCTCGAGCATCGAAAGGCTCGCGCCGGCAATGCTGAGCAGCCGGTTGTTCGGAATCGTAATCAGGCTGTCTACGCTTTCGCGCAGGTTCTGTAGCCCAAGCTCGGCCTGCTTCATGCGTTTCCTGCCTTCGAACATGAAGGGTTTGGTAACCACGCCCACGGTCAGCGCACCAATCTCTTTGGCGATCTTCGCGATAATCGGTGCCGCTCCGGTTCCCGTGCCGCCGCCCATGCCGGCCGTGACGAAAATCATGTCCGCGCCCGAAAGCAGCTCTGAGAGCTTCGCATAATCTTCCATCGCGGCCCTGCGGCCGACTTCGGGGTTGCTGCCGGCGCCCAGGCCCTTGGTCAGCTCGCCGCCCAGCGCGATCTTGACTGTGGCCAGCGAGGCTTCAAGGGCCTGACGGTCCGTATTCGCAGCGATGAATTCGACACCCGACAATCCCATCCGGATCATCGTGTTGACGGCATTGCCACCGCCGCCGCCGACCCCGATTACCTTGATCTTTGCTCCGTGTTGCGTGGTCTCTTCAGCGAATTCAAACATTTTTTGCTCCCCCATGGTCTTTTAAGCAGGCGCGAACGCCTAAAACAAATCCTTCAGCCACCCCTTCATGGATGTCCGAACCTTGTCGTAAATATTCGCGCGGTCCCGCAGCGGGAACTTCCCGCGTCCGATGGTCCTGCGTGCCGCGTACTTCAGCAGCCCAACCCCGGTCGAAAATTTCGGGCTGTTCACAACGTCTTTCAGACCGCCCACGCCGATGGGCAGGCCGCGCTTTACCGGCATGTCGAAGATGAACTCGGCCAGCTCGGGCATTCCCTCGAGAATCGTGGTGCCGCCCGTGATGACGATGCCGCTGGCCAGCAGCTCCTGGTAACCACTCTTCATGACTTCGCGCTGGATCAGCGAAAAGATTTCCTCGACCCGGGGTTCGATAATTTCGGCCAGCAGCTTGCGCGGCACCGTGCGCGGCTTGCGGCCGCCCACGCTTGGAACTTCGATGGTCTCGTCGCCCTTTACCAGCGAAGACATCGCGCAGCCATATTTGATCTTGATCTTCTCGGCCTCGTTCTGCGGCGTGCGCAGCCCGACGGCGATATCATTGGTGAGGTGGTTCCCGCCGATGCCTAACACAGCCGTATGCCAGATACTCCCATCCATGAAGGTGGCGATGTCCGTAGTTCCCCCGCCGATATCCACCATGGCCACACCCAGCTCCTTTTCATC
>JACQAW010000262.1 GCA_016194725.1 Deltaproteobacteria bacterium | reverse complement strand
TTTCAGATAGATGGACGAGCATGCCGCCTGCGCGGTCTGGGCGGCCCCTCCTTCAAAATCCGCGGCCGCGGCCTGCCCCCAGTGACACACCACTCTTTTGCCATGCTCGCTGATTTCATCGCGCAGTTCTGGTGTTTCGCCCACCAGGGTCAGCGTCAGCTCGGAGTCCAGGCGAAAGCCACGGTTGTTGAAGTTGCTCGATCCTATGGCCAGATAACGGTCATCCACGATGAGCACCTTGGAATGAACGTAAACCCGCTTTTCCCTCTGATTGGACGCAAGCGTGAAAGGGCAGCCGAATACCAGGCGAGTGCCGGTCTCCTTAGCCTCTTGCTGAAGCTGGTCGAGCAGCCGCGTCTGCACCGCACCCATCATGCGAAAGGCAAACGATCCGCCCTGCGCGCTGGGTACCACGAGCAGCATCCGAAATCCCGTGCCTCGGCGCGCGCGCATGACAGCGATCAGCTCGTCATTGATGGTCCCCGACCAGTAGTATTGATTTTCGATTATCAGCTGCCGCTGAGCCAGCCGTATCAGCTCTCGGAACAGAATTTCTGTCTCACGCACCAGGAGGGGCCGCTGAACTTCGAGCCGGGCCCGCGTGCGGCTGATCAGCAGCGGATAACCCCCCGGGGGCAACCGCCGCGGCACCGGAAAGGGCACGTCGCTCAACCCGCGCCAACGCTCGCCGACGTGTTCGGCAATATCGGCCGCCACCTCACCCCGCACCTCGACGATCAGGTCATGATAAGGCAGGTGCGATTCCTGGTCGTGTTGCAAGGATCGGCGACCATCTTCATACAGATGCTCGGGCGAGTCCCAGCGATCGCCGCATATATCCACGCCTCCCACAAAAGCGGTTTCGCCGTCCACCACCACCAGCTTCTCATGGTGGGACCCGCCATAAGGGTGGCGGTTGTCGAAAACGAAATGCACGCGCTCATGAATGCTGTCCCAAACCCAGCCTTGCAGGGCCTCGCGCTCGAAGGCGTAAAAATACGCATAGTCCCACATCAGAAAATAGATATTGAAGTCGGGCTTTTGCTGGCAAAGCCGCACCACCAGCGCGCGAAACTCTTCGCGGCGCCTGGTCGAAAGGTGAATGCGCGAGTCGATTTGCCAGCCCACGAAAATCGCATGGGAATGCGCCCGCTCGAGCAGCTCGACCACCCGCTCATAATAAGGCCCGGCCTCCCAGAGCAGGCGCCAGGAATCGCTCGTGCTTCTTTTGAAGAATGCTCGTCGCGATAATTTGGTGGCTGCCATTGGTATTATTCCCCACCAAAGCGCTGCAAATCGCAGGCCCATTTCTCACGGGAACGGGACTTGAATGCGGTTGGCCCATGGATATTCTTTATCGCGAACACGACGCACTTCGGGCGCAGCTGGCTGCCGCAAGGCGGCTGTGCGAGCTTTTCGAAACCGCCGAGCCGTTGACGCACGAGGTTCAGCGCGCCTGGCCTGATGCCCGGACCACGCTGCAAGAGCTTCACAGCTGCTTATCGATCACCCTGCCGCTGCATCACCGCAACGAGGAACTGAGCCTGTACCCGCGCCTGCTGGCGGCGAACCTGAGCCGCCCCGAGCGGACGCTGATCAAGGAAATCGCGGCTGAACACGCCGGCCTTGAGCTACTGACCGGGGTACTGCTGGACGTAATCACGCCGTGGCTTCGCGTCAGCATTCCGCCCCGGCACGTCGAGCTGCCGCGCTTCGTCGGGCTGGTCTCAGAGCTTTCGCTTCATCTGGAGCGGCACATCGCCATTGAGGACCAGTGCATTCTGCCGCTCGCAGCCACAATGCTGACCGCAGCCCAGCTGGACGAGGTCGCTGCTGAAATCAAAAAGCGCACCGAGCCCGGAAGAAAACCTTCCAGAAAGCCGGCAGCCAAATAGCGCGTGCGGCTTCTTATTTTTCGTTACGCTTCACGGAACGCAGGTTGCCGGCCAGAATTTTTTTGCGAATGCGCACGCTCTTGGGCGTCACTTCGACCCACTCGTCTTCGTCGATCCACTCCAGGCTTTCCTCGAGTGACATGACGCGAAGACCACGCAGCCTGACCAGAAACTCGGCACCGGCCGAGCGAATATTTGTCAGCTTCTTTTCGCGGCGGGCGTTCACGTTCAAATCGTTATCGCGCTTGTTTTCGCCAATGACCATGCCTTCGTAAACCGGCACGCCGGGCCCCACGAAAAGCACGCCGCTGTCTTCAAGACCCAGCAACGCATATTCGATGCTGTCGCCCAGACGATCGGCCACGAGCGCGCCGTTCTGGCGATGCACCAGGGCTCCCGTCCACGGACGATAATCCTCGAACTGCGTGTTGAACAAACCCTCGCCACGCGTCTTGGTCAAATACTTCGAGCGCATGCCAATCAAACCGCGCACGGGAATCACGAACTCCAGGCGCACACGGCCCTCATGCTCGCTCTTGTACTCGAGCAGCTGGCCCTTGCGGGTCTGAAACAGGTCGGTGACTTCGCCCACGTAAGCGTTTGGCATGTCCAGAATCGCGCGCTCGCACGGTTCCATTGTCTGCCCATTTTCTTCCTTGAGAACCACCTGGGGCTTGCCCACCATGAACTCATAGCCTTCGCGGCGCATCTGCTCGATCAGAATGGCCAGCTGAAGCTCGCCACGGCCCAGCACGCGAAACTGCTCGCTGCTGTCGGTGGCTTCCATGCGCAGCGCCACGTTGCCACGCGTTTCGCGCTCCAGCCGCTCTTTCAACTTGCGCGACTGAATCGGCTCGCCTTCTTTGCCGGCCAGCGGGCTCGTGTTCACCGAAAAAACCATGCTGATCGTGGGCGGATCGACCTTGATGCGCGCAAGCGGCTCTGGCACTGGCGTTCCGGGCTCGGGCAGAATAATGACCGTATCGCCGATATTCATGTTCTCGTTGCCGGCAATCACGCCGATGTCGCCCGCGGTGATTTCCTGAACTTCAGTCTGCTTCAGGCCCTCTAACGTATAGAGTGCTGACGTATTGAAACTTTCGGTCTTGCCGCCGTCGCCCTGGCGCAGCAGCCGCTGGCCCTTTTTCACGCGGCCTCTGGTTACCCGGCCAATGCCAAGGCGTCCCACGTATTCGCTGTAAGCCAGATTGCTGATCAGAATTTGAAAAGTGCCTTCGGCATCGGCCTTGGGCGGCGCCACGTCTTTAAGAATAGTGTCGAAAAGCGGCTTGAGCGTCGCGCCCTGGCCCTTGGCTTCGAGCAGGCGCGGCACTTCATCGTATTTAGGCGTGCACCAGCCCTGGCGGGCGCAGGCATAAATGATCGAGAAGTCAGCCTGGCGCTCATCGGCACCCAGGTCCATGAACAGGTCGAACGTGGCATTCACCACGTAGTCGATGCGCGCATCCGGACGGTCTACTTTATTGATGACGAGAATAATCTTCAAGCCCTGCGCCAGCGCTTTTGAAAGCACGAAACGCGTCTGAGGCAACGGCCCTTCAGCTGCGTCCACCAGCAAAAGCGCGCCGTCCACCATGCCCATGATGCGTTCAACTTCGCCACCGAAGTCGGCGTGACCAGGCGTATCAACAACGTTTATTTTGTTCTCGCCAATGCGTACCGAAGTGTTCTTGGACAGAATCGTGATGCCACGCTCGCGCTCAAGGTCACCTGAATCCATAACGCGCTCCGCGATAACTTCATGGCTCTGGAATGCGCCGGCCTGCTTCAAAAGAAAATCGACGAGAGTGGTTTTGCCATGATCGACGTGAGCAATGATGGCGACATTACGGATATTTTCGGGTTTCGACATTTGAGCAACCTACTCAGTCTTTGATTCAGAAGCAAGAAATACCTGGGAATACAAGTTGACGGCCTTAGGAATCCCCACTATAAACGGTCGCTCAATCAATAGCTTACGGCCCTCTTTAGCGTCCCCATCGTCTAGAGGCCTAGGACACTCCCCTTTCACGGGAGTAACCGGGGTTCGAATCCCCGTGGGGACG
>JACQAW010000248.1 GCA_016194725.1 Deltaproteobacteria bacterium | reverse complement strand
CATCGATGGGGTACATGTTCACCAGCTCGGCCCCGGGCAGCGCCAAAGACGCCTCGCGCTTGGCAACCCACATGACGGTGTCGCCCTCGCGGCTATGAGTGGGGTCGCAGGCCACGACAGGCTCGCCCAGGCTTTTGCCATGCTCGTCTACGGGCTGCAAAACTTTGAGCGGAATGCCTTCGAGCGTCGCATACTTTTGAGTCGAAACCACCGTACCAATCACGCGTGCGAGTAACATCTTAAACGACCTCCAAAAATTCGGCGTTGGGCCGGGCAATGAGCTCCGACCCGATCAGCGCGCCATACGATTCCAGCTGCTCCACGCCCACTTCAATTCCGGCCTGCACGTCTTCGAGCATGCCCGAAAAGATGAAGTAGCTCTTTCCGCCAATGCCCTTGCCCATGCGAAACCGGTTCAGGTTCAGCGGCGCGGTTTTCATCACGCGATCCGCGGCTTCAACAGCCGCTGCAATCGAAGTGCTCTCGAGCATTCCCACCGCATGGTTTGCAAAGGGCGCCGAGGATTCACCACCAATCGCGGGTCCAAGCTCGCGGGTAACCTGCGCGATCAGAATGTTTTCGACCAAAAAGTCGCCACTGGCGTCGAGTGCCGCGGCGTAAGACTCTTCGACTTCGCCAACGCCGCCGGTGAAAAGCAAAATGAACTTTCCATGGCTGACCGGCTCGGCCAGCAGAACTTTGACGTCAGCCTTTTTGGCCACGACGTCCACGACAAACAGGCCGCGAGTAATGCTCGTGAACTCAAGAACCGAGATGGCCGATTCCGAAAATTTCACTGCACGCCCCCGCTAAACAATTCTGAAATGTTCTTTTAGCGTGCAGCGCCGGACGCGTGAAAAATTCTTGGCCGTGGTCAAGCCCTCGCCCGTAGGCGAAGCGATCGTAAACGAGGTAAAACCTTCGCCGCCCAGGCCCAGGCCCGAGTAGCTGGGTGCGTTCTTGACGAAAATCGAGGTGTTCACCGAGCAGGCCATCTGGTGAAGGTTGTCGATGTTCTTGGAGTACATCACAGCCGTGTGGCAGAAGCCGTGTTCCACGCGAACGGCCATGGCAATGGCTTCGTCCACGTTCTTCACGCGAATCAGCGGCAACACCGGCATCAGCATCTCAACCTGCATGAACGGGTGCATCTCTTCAGTCACTTCGCCAAACACGAGCCTGACTTCTTCGCCCACGTTCACGCCAATTTCTTTCAGGATCACATGAGCGCTCTTGCCCACGAACTTTTTATTGGGATACTTGCCATCGATGACGATGGGCTCCAGCTGGCGGACTTGATGGAGTAAAAGCGCGTAAGCGCCATACTGTTTGAGCTTTGCGATCAGCGCGTCGGCGACTGATTCCACAACGATAATTTCTTTTTCAGCGATGCAGACAATGTTGTTGTCCAGCGACGCGCCATCAATAATGCCCTTGGCGGCCTGATCCAAATCGGCAGTCTCGTCGACCACCACTGGCGGGTTACCCGGGCCGGCAGCAATGACTTTTTTGCCCGAATTCATCGCAGCGCCAACCACGGCAGGGCCGCCGGTTACGACAAGCAACCGAACGCCGTCAGCCTTCATGAGCTGGTTTGCCGTTTCAATCGTGGGGCTGGCAATGGTGCACACCACGTTAGCCGGCCCCCCCTGCGACATGATCGCCTGGTTAAACAGCTCCACGGTGCGGTTCGAAACCTGCTTTGCAGATGGATGCGGGTTGAACACCACCGCATTGCCAGCCGAAACCATGCCAATGCCGTTGTTGATGATCGTTTCACTGGGGTTGGTCGTGGGCGTAATCGAACCGATGACTCCATACGGAGCATATTCAATCAGGCACATGCCGTCGTCGCCCGTAAATGATTTGGACTCCAGGCACTCGGGGCCAGGCGTCTTTTCAATCACCAGCGTGTTTTTCGAAATCTTATCGGCATAGCGGCCAAGGCCGGTCTCATCGACAGCTAGCTTGGAAAGCTCTTCGACATGGGCCAGCATCGTGGCGCGAACCTGAGCGATGATTTTTTTTCGTTTTGCGAGTGGGAGCGCGGCAAAGAGCTTTTGAGCTACTTTTGCCGCGCTCACCGCCTCAGCTACCGTCGAGAAAAGGCCTATTCGGCCCGTCTGCATCAAGGAAACCACCCCTGATCCCACTGACGCGACTTCACGCGGATTCGAGGTCCCTCCACTCAGAAGTCTCTCCACTACGCGATCGACGATAAACTGAACATCATTCTGATTCTCGAGCACTCCCTATCCTCTCTTGAACCAATTACTTTTGAAAAACTGTTTCGTTCCCGGCCTCAATCGTATCAACAATGGCCATCACAACCGTATCCACCGGGCGATTTTGGGTCGACTCGGTTTGGCGCGCGCTGCTTCCAGACGCGCACAAAACAATCTCACCCACACCAGCGCCGACCGAATCGATCGCCACAACCTGCGCACCCTTCGGCGTACCCGAAAGATCTGTTTGTTGAACGATAAGCAGCTTGAGCCCTTCAAGTTTGGGGTCCTTGCGGGAGCAAACCACCGTACCGATAACCTTGCCAACCATCATAACGGTTTAAGCCGAAGGCTGAGTAGCCGAGTGGCCACTGCGCGAAGGCGTTCCGTTAGCGCGGCCCAAAGGCAAAGCCGTGTCCAAGCTGTTGTGTGGACGTGGAATCACGTGCACGCTGACCAGCTCGCCAACTTTTTCAGCGGCGCGGGCGCCGGCTTCAGTCGCAGCCTTCACAGCAGCAACGTCGCCACGAACGATAGCCGTGACGTAACCGCCACCGATGCGCTCGTAACCCACGAGCTCCACGCGCGCAGCTTTCACCATCGCGTCGCAAGCTTCAACCAGACCCACAAAACCCTTCGTCTCAATCATTCCCAGAGCGTCTGACATTATTGATTACTCCCTCTAATCTCAATCTATAGAACAGTTGTCTTTAAAACGGTTATTTTTTGCCTTCGACGCCTTCGAGTTTCTCGATAGCGCTACGAGCGGCTTTGGCAGCTGAATCGATTTCACTTTCAGTGCCCATGATGGTCAAGCGGCCCGCCTGGCCAAAGGGGCGAACATCGACGAGCGTGATGTTGGCGGCCTTTTCAGCCTCGTTGGCGGCGTAAAGAATGTAGCCGGCCGGTTCGGTTTCCAGAATGTACATGCTG
>JACQAW010000247.1 GCA_016194725.1 Deltaproteobacteria bacterium | reverse complement strand
CGCCTCTGCATTGCATGCTTTTGGCACCGGACGAGTAGGCCGCGAGCGAGCACGAAAAACCGCTGGCTTCAAAGGCATCGATGGTGCGCACCAGATCGAGATTTGGAGTGGCCGCGAAGGCCACGAGCTGAAGGCAATGAGTCAGAAATAGCATCAACATATAGCCAGAATACCTACACTTTCAGTCATCTCTTGGGTAGACCAATCGCACTGGACAGCGCGCTAAGAATAGTTTAGGTACCTGGCCACAGTCAGTGGGGCGGGGGTTTCAGTGCTGTATCTTTTTTTATGGCTTTGCCTTGGGCAGGGGTTTGTTCAGGCGTCGCAGAAATGCGATCCTTTTCATCCACCAGGTCCCTATGATGTCTTGAATCCGAATATCGGCATCGAAGAGGAACCCGGCGGTCGGGGCTGCCCTGCCGGAATGGCGCGGGTTGAAAACTTTTGCATCGATCGTTTTGAAGCTTCGCTGATGGAAGGTCAAGGTGACGCTGGACTTCGCTACTGGTCGCCGTATCACAATCCGGGCACTCGCCGCATGCGCGCGGTTTCGCTGGCGGGCGCGGTGCCTCAGGGATACATCAGCGGCTCGCAAGCCAAGCAGGCCTGCGAGCATTCCGGCAAACGGCTCTGCGGTGACGCAGAGTGGCTGCGTGCGTGCCGTGGCCCGCAGAACACGCGCTATCCCTTTGGCCAAAACCGCTATCCGGTCGGCTCAAACGCGGGCGATCCGCCTTGCAACGAAGCCCGCGAAAAGCACCCGGCCCTGGAGCTCTTTCCCAAGGACCCGCATCCGTTCACCCATCTGGAAAATCCGTGCATCAACCAACTGGAAAAATCGGTGGCGCGCTCGGGAACTTTTTCAAAATGCGTCAGTGCAGAGGGAATATACGATCTGATGGGCAATCTGCACGAATGGACGTTGGGGCCGCGCAGCGTTTTTCGCGGAGGTTATTACGTGGACACGCGTATCAACGGCAATGGCTGCGGCTACGTCACCAAGGCGCACAAGTTCAAATACTGGGACTATTCGACGGGCTTTCGCTGCTGCGCTGACCTGGCTGCCGTCATTTCTTACTGACGACGAAACGTGTAAGCCCAGTTGGTGGCGCCGGTGCCCGGTGGCTTGAACTGCAAGGTGCCGTTGGCGAGAACGCCCTGTCCGCCATTCATGCCGGCGAACATTCCTGAAAATACGGCACCCGTCGCGGTGGGCTGGTAATTTCCGGAATTGTTGCCAAACTGGTAGGTCCCATCGGGGTTAATCTTCAACGGCGTCGGCACCAGCATGCCCATGCTTATCCAGGTTCCAACCACGGATCCGGAAGGGCTCGGCGGTCCGCCGGCTGCGCCAACAACGTTGAACTGCCCGTTGCCAACGTAGGTCATCGGAGCGTTCGAAGGAGAGACCGTGAAGGTGTATGCACCGGGCTGCAGCGCATTGACATCGAGAACGGAAGAGAGCGTTCCGTCGATTTGTAGATTCGCGCCATAGTTGGTGACGCCACCTGTTCCCTGCCTTAAGGCGATTACCATGGGCGTTCCCACCCATCGCGTCAGTCCGTTGCCAGTGATCGAAATGGAGGAAGCGGATTGCGTTGCGGGCACATAGTTTACCGAGCAGGTCACACTGGCGCATGAAAGGCCAAAGATGCCTGCGCCGGCCTGTGCGGCGGAAATAGTCAAAATTAACCCCAGAACAATGAGCATTCCCCTAATGGTTTTCATACTCATAATTATACCTCGCCAGCACGGCGTCTGTCACTATGCCGAAAAGCCGATATGGAATCGAGCTTTGGAGTCAACCCAGGGTTTGCCTGCAGAATTGCTTGAATTCCAGCAACGTGGCCAGCACCGTTTCCGCGTCAGCCGTGGAGTGCAAGGCCAACCCGCACGCAGGCGTATAGATGGCATCATATAAGGCCTTGCGCACCAGCTCAGGCTGGCGGCTAAGTGGCGACTTGCCGAAGATTTCGAGTAGCTCCTCGAACAGGATTCGCACGTCGTCTTCGGCGATTTTCGTCGTGGGAATCACGCCCAGCGAAAGCCGTCCGCCGGTGCGCAGAAAATTTTCGACCTCTTCGCTCCGTTGCAAAAGGCTGGCAAACGAAAGCTTCGCATCAATGGAAAGAATATTGATGTCCAGCGAAAGCACGGCGGACCAGTCGGTGTTGCTGCAGCAATGCAAGCCCACCGTAACTCCTTCCTTGCGCAGGGCTTTGACCAGAATTCTAAGCTCTTGCAGGGCCAGGGCGTGTCGTGGATCTGAGGCCGTAAAACCGTAAAGTCCGGGCTCGTCCAGATAGAGAACGGGCTGAATGCCATCGGTCTGAAGCCGACGACACATGGCCAGCGCGCGCGCCAGCACAAGGCGGTAAATCTGAGTGGTCAGATCGGTGTGTTTACCGATGTTCGAGCCGTCTTTCAGGCGCAGCGCCCACTGCGCGGTTAGCGGGCCCGCGATCTGCACCTTGGCGGTTTTTATGCCGCGCTCATGAAGCTCCCACAAAAACGGCTGCCAGCCGCTCGAGGTGGACGACGACGGCTCAAAAGATTCGAAGGCTTCGTGCCGCACTGGCATGGCTGCGAAAGCATTGAGCAGGCGGTCGTTGAGTGCGTGCGAGCGCCCGCGCCAAACCTGCACGTCGAGCGCCACCGAGCCGTCTTCTTCGACATTCAACCCGGGCATGCCTTCGAGCGCCTGTGCAATCATGAACTCCCAAGGGTTTCGAATGGGAATTTGCGGTAGAAAAGGAATGTCCACCTGCATCGACATGGCCAGCGCCGCATCGATGTTGTGATGTGGCAGGCTGCCGATCATGCAGGTCTGTGGACCCGGTAGCCTAACGATTGTCGTCATTGGTGCCTCGGTGCCCGACCGAAAAATAAGTGGCTTGCGGGTGGTGAAACACGATTGCCGACACGCTGGCTTCGGGGTCCATCATGAAGCCGTCGGTAAGCTGCACGCCCAACTCGGTGGGGTGCAGAAGCTCGAACAGCTGAGTCTGGTCGTCCAGCCGCGGGCAGGCCGGGTAACCAAATGAGTAGCGCTTGCCGTGGTACTTGGCCTGAAAGCGTTCCATCATCGTCATCTTTGGCGTGTCCGGGATTCCCCACATTCTTCGAAGCTGACTGTGCAGCATTTCGGCGTAGGCTTCGGCGCTTTCCAGCGCCAGCGCCTGCAGAATATGCGACTTCAGATAATCGCCGCGGTTTTTCAGCTCTTCGGAATGCAGGCGAACGCCCTTGCCAATCGAGACCAGAAAAAGCGCGATGTTGTCGGTGGCCGCATCCTTGCCTAGCGGCGTGGTGTAATCGGCCAGGCAGAGACCCTCGGCTCGCGGCTGGCGGGGAAAATCAAACGTGATGGCCGGTTTGACGCTGCCGTTGGGCGGCGGATATACCAGCAGCTTGTTGCCTTCGCTTGCGGCGCGAAAGAATTGATAAACCGCCGATGGGGCCATCCGCTCGGTGCCACGGAATTCATCTTTGACTTCCTGGACGGCATTCCAGATCGAGAGCGCCTTGGTTTCAGTGGATTCGAGCTGCCGGCGCAGCGCGGGGTCTGTTTCAGAGGCTTGAAGCTGGCGAACGACGCCGCCTTTGACGCCCAGATGGCGTCCGTAAAGCATGAGTGGATTGATGAACTTCCAGATCTGATCAATTGGCGTGTTGCGAATCACATGGCGTTGAAAATCAGGGGGCTGCGGCGGGCTTTCCACGCTTTTGATTTCGGCGGAGCGATTGTGAGTTTCGACAACAGGCGCGGCGGGCGCAGATGTAGAGGCCGCCAGAGCCAGTGCCGCGCGCCGGGCAGCCAGGTCATTTTTGAATTTATCAAAGCGGGCTTCATCCACGATGGTCTTGGCCAGGTCCAGGCCGCTCATGGCATCAGAGGCGTAAGCCACCGTGCCCGTATAGGCCGGCGCAATCTGGCGATCGACGAAGTTCGAAGAAAGCGCCGCGCCACCGACCAGCATGGGTGTTTCAACGCCGGCCTTCGCAAAGTCAGCCGCGGTAACGACCATCTGCTGTGCCGACTTCACCAGAAGGCCGCTCAATCCGATGATATTGGGTTTGTGCTCGCGAATCGCCTGAATCAAAGTTTCCGGCAACACCTTAATGCCCAGGTTGACGACCTGAAAACCATTGTTGGCCAGAATGATCTCGACCAGGTTCTTGCCAATGTCGTGCACATCGCCTTTGACCGTGGCCAGCAGCACCTTTCCGCGAATCGAGCTCTCGGTTTTTTCCATGTGCGGCTCAAGATGGGCAACGGCGGCCTTCATGGCTTCGGCTGACTGCAAAACTTCGGCGACGATGAGCTGATTGGCGTTGAACAGGCGCCCAACCTCGTCCATGCCGGCCATCAGGGGGCCATTCACGATTTCAAGCGGCTTCATGGTTTTCAAGACTTCATTAAGGTCGTCGACCAGGCCGTCTTTTGAGCCTTCGATGATGTAACGGGGCAGGCGCTCAAGCAGCGGCAGCTTTACTTTGACCTCGACGGTCGATTTTTTCTGGCGAAAGTGCG
>JACQAW010000084.1 GCA_016194725.1 Deltaproteobacteria bacterium | reverse complement strand
CGCAAAGACACGCGCTGGGTTCACCTGGATATAGCCAGCGTGGCCTGGGCCGTCGGGCACATTCCATATAACCCCAAGAAGTCCAGCTCGGGCTACGGCGTCCGCTTGCTGGTGGAGCTCGCCCGAAAAATATGAATGACAATATGAGTGCCACGACCGAACGATTTTACATTGAAGACGCGGGCAAGGTTTTCGCCAAAGGCGTAACGAACGTTACGGTCAAAGGCTGGGTCCACAACAAACGCAGCAGCGGCAAAATCAAGTTCATGGTCGTTCGGGATGGCACGGGCTTCATGCAGGGCGTGCTGGTCAAAGGCGAATGCGACGACCAGAGCTTCGAAGACTTCGAAAAACTGACTCAGGAAACTTCGCTGGTCGTGGAAGGCACCTTGCGCCAGAACCCGCGCAATCCGCTGAGCTTTGAGCTGGGCGTGAAGTCGATCAAGATTCACCAGATCGCCGACAATTACCCCATCTCGCCCAAGGAACACGGCATCGAATTTTTGATGGAGAACCGCCACCTCTGGGTTCGTTCGACCAAGCAGCACGCGACGCTGCGAATTCGCGCTGAAATCATCAAATCCATTCGCGAGTTCTACGACGACCGCGGCTTTGTGCTGTTCGACGCGCCTATTCTTACGCCAAGCTCGTGCGAAGGAACGTCGACGCTGTTCAAGACACCTTATTTCGACACCCAGGCTTTTCTTACGCAGTCGGGCCAGCTGTACGGCGAAGTGGGCGCGATGGCATTTGGCAAAGTTTACGTCTTCGGCCCCACGTTTCGCGCTGAAAAATCCAAAACGCGCAAACATCTGACGGAATTCTGGATGGTCGAACCCGAAGTGGCCTGGAACGACCTGGACGACAATATGAAGCTGGGCGAAGAGTTCGTCGAGTATGTCGTGCAAAGCGTGGTTTCACGCCGCGCGGCCGAGCTGAAAACTTTGGAGCGCGACCTGACCAAGCTGGCAAAAGTAAAAGCTCCGTTTCCGCGCGTGTCGTATGACGAGGCTTTGAAGATTCTGGAAAAGCGCGGCGTGGGCGTGCCCTGGGGCGAAGATTTCGGGGCCCCTCAGGAAACCGCGCTGGGCGAGGAATTCGAAGGAATGCCGGTGTGGATGCATCGCATGCCCGCGCAGATCAAAGCCTTCTACTTCAAACATGACGCCGCGAACCCCAAGCTTGCCTTGGGCTGCGATTTAATCGCGCCCGATGGCTACGGCGAAATCATCGGCGGCGGCCAGCGTGAAGAAAGTTACGAAACGCTTCAAAAGCGGGTGGCAGAGCACGGCCTGAACATGACCGATTACCAGTGGTATCTGGACATGCGCAAATATGGCTCGGTTCCGCACTCGGGTTTCGGGTTGGGCGTCGAACGCACCGTTGCATGGATTTGCGGGCTGGATCATGTTCGCGAGACGATTCCGTTTCCTCGCATGATTCATACCCTGCGCCCTTGATTTCGGCCCGTATGGGCATGATCGGGGCAGCGAGGCAAAGTTGCAGTCTGCGTGGCATGAAGGCGGGTGGCAGGGGAAGCACCGCTCACTTGTTCTCGACGGTTCTGATAACTCATTTTTGCGAAGTAATTCCGAGTGATGAGTTAATTTTATCTATTGGGTTTCCGTACATCCGTTTTACGCCGCAACGAGATTCAATTTTAAGTTAGGATAAAGAGCCTGCGCGTATCCGACCAAGCGGTCCAAAGTGAAGTTCTCAATTTTGTAATGAAGGATCTCGCTCATCCTCGCCTCATCAACGCCCAGCTTGGATGACAATTCTTTTTGTTTGAGTCCATGAGCTTGTCGGTAACGAATAATCATTTCACACGCTTTGTACTTCGCTTTTGTTTTTTCGTTCCATAACCTAGGGCCTCCGAAATGCGTTGACTACACCGATGAACAGGCAGTTTTCCTTAAGCAGCCACACCAAGCGATAGTTTTTGCCATCCAGTTCTATGGGCTCGGTCTTAAAATATTGAAACTCCTCATCCATATCGTCAGGATCAAAGATCTTGCCATCCAGCTTGTGAACTAAGGCTAAGATGACTTCGTCAGTGATGGAGTCCGCGTGCTTTTCTTCGTAGTGTGGGTCAATGATGATTTCGCTAATGAGTCGGTCATTGACCATAATCGAAATGGAGTAGCTCCGCCTATTGTCCACAGACTTAAGATAACAAAACTTGCCGAATAAAGCAAGATATTGCGGAAAAACGAAGAGTTTCGATCTTTTGCAAGTATTGAAGGGGTTGGTCAGCTGAGTGCTCACGTAGGGGGTCAAATCACCGATTGCGCGGAGACTCAAAAAGGCCTAACGCATCCATATGCTGGAGCCCATGGCGTGTTCGTGACAGCGACATCCGCCATCTCCACAAATCGCTCCCACGGGTGACGCCGTCCGCATCGTAAAGATACCTGCGAGCGCGACAGGCGGACTCAGATGGGAAATAGTCTTTCAATAATCGGGGATACCAAAGGCCCAACATCATCCAATTAATCGCGTTAAGCCCCGCAAGATCGAGCTGCAGTTTTCCGCCGTCGGAATCAACAAAAGTTATTCTTTTTACCAGCTCATTGTAAATCGCAGCGCCCCTTGCTTTTAAATCTCCAACTTGAAGGCCGAAGTCTTCAAGTCCTGTCATCGCTTTAGAATTTTCGCAGTTGTGAGCAGCTGCGAAACGCTTTATGGCAAGTGCATCGTCAATCTCGCTTATTCGATAGAGCATGATTCCCCACAAACGGTACCAACTCCCATAATGGTCACCAGAAAAACCGCTCCCACGGTCGGTAAGATCGCCACGAATATCGATGAACTTATTGAAAAATGCTTCTTGGTTCTCTTTACTGGATGAATAAAAGTAACGCGAGGAAGCCCACCATCTTGCATTATTACGCAGCAGCTGATGAATTGTCAGAAGCGCATTCCAAATATTTCCTTCATTAAGCCCAAGCGACTTTTGGTAAATGGTCACTGGATCAATTGAATTGTCTGGTTGGGATAAAATCCATGTTTTGAGCTCTTCCTCGTGGCCCGAGATGTAATCGCCGGATCGTCCCGATTCTCCGGCTAGATATAGAAGAAGAGGCGCTCCCGTCATTTTATCTTTTCGGATTTCGTGAGTGCTTGTTTCATATTGCATCTCATCTTTCGCGAAATAGTAGTGCCCTGTGGATATGGAGGCCTGAGCCATGCAAAGGCCTAAAAATGCGGGGTCGATATGGAGCTTTTCATTGACCGGGTAAAGATACCGAGCGCCGAGGGGATTATTGTCGGACTTTCCAGTGTTGCTCTGCTTTATTCCGTTTCCGCCTAATAAAAATTCGGATGCGAGGATCGAAGTAAGACCCACTCCAGGACTGACGATATCGTCGACTGCCGATCCAGCCTCCGCTTCCGAAACTGCCAAGTCAAGCTTGTGGTCGCCAACCGTCCTCCAAAAATCGTCGGCAGGCAGTTTTACTCCTTTTTTCTTTTGATCACTGTGAACTATCGTGGATGCCATAAGTATGAAAATCAGTGCTAGCGATATGTAGTACTTCATGGACAGGCCTTTCCAGAAGTACGCGCATTAGTTAGGGCGCGAGCAATGAACGCGACTCGATACTTGGTGATCAGCATTTGAAGCGCGTAAATCATGGGTTCTGTTTGTGCCGCTAATAGCTCACGCACTTTAGGACCCGCGATGACTCCAAAATCGGGCCCCTTTTTCATAAAACTTCGTCCAATCACGCTGACCGTGCCGTCTGAATTCAGTTTGCTGCATGTGCGAACAAGAAACTTCGATGCGTTTGCTGAAACAGCCTCGTCTGGTACTGAAATGGACCGATAATGGGGGCATCCGCTAAGAAAGAAATCCGAGGGTCTGCTGCTGCCGAATCAAACTGAACATCCGTGATCTTTGCACCCTTTGGTACAAATTGAGATAGGATTCCAGACACGTCGGCCATCGCAGTTTCAATCATTTTTAATGAAGATGGGGCGGGAATCACAAAAGCCCGTGTGTCGAGGATAACCAGGTCCTCAGTACGCTCGCCCTGCCCTCTAGCTTCTAGAAGCACGAATGTGGTTAAAGCAGCGAGAATTGGGAACATTGTCTTAACGTTTCGTCATCTTTAAGCGACTTCTTGATGAAAATCGACCGCCCAGAGTTTTTGAATTGATTCGATGCATTAAACCTCTAGTCTCATGCGTACGGAGCGGAATGAATTACGAAGAGTTCCTGAGTTCACTGCTACCGATGCCCCATTGCCTCTCTGCCCGGGATTCCAAGGGATAACGGGCGCCAAACGATCAAGAAGCTTTTGTGATTCAATGGTTTTGAAAACCAATGTGCCAACGCTGGACTTTTGCCTGCATTATTTGATATCATGTAGGCATGAAGATGAAGGCAAAACAGTATACGATCCGAAACGTCCCAAGCGCGGTCGATAAGGCTTTGCGAAAAAAAGCCATGGAAAAGCGGACGAGCGTCAATTCTTTTTTGCTTGGCGTTCTCGAGCGAGAAGCCGGCGTGGGAGCGCCGCCGGCAGAGCACCACGACCTGGATTTTTTAGTCGGAAGCTGGGTGTCAGATCCTGAAACAGACCGCGTGCTTGATGAGCAGCGCAAGCTGGACCGAAGGGACTGGGAATGAAGCTCGCCGTCGACACGAATGCTTATCGTGCATTCACTGAGGGCCAGGCGGGAGCGGTTCGTTGGGTGAGAAACGCCGATGTTTTGGGAATATCAGTGCCAGTTCTTGCCGAATTACGATTCGGTTTTCTCGCAGGCTCGAAGGGACGCCAAAATGAAGCGGGCTTGCTAAGATTTTTGGATTCGCCGCGAGTCAGGATTCTGGAATGCGATGAGCAAACCAGTCATTTTTACTCACAGCTCAAACTACAGCTGAAAACACAAGGCACCCCAATTCCTATAAATGATGTCTGGATCGCCGCGCTTGCTCTTCAGCACGGCATGACGCTTTTGACGTACGACAGGGACTTCAACCACGTCCCACAGCTTCCGAAGGCAAACTGAATCCACGCAGCCGCTAGCTCCATGACCAATATTCCCTGGTATCCGCCGGGGGACCGGTTTAAATAGCCCCCATGGACCAGCGGCCGCCCTTCCAATACCACATCGTCCTGGTCGAGCCCCAAATTCCGCCCAACACCGGAAACATCGGCCGTCTTTGCGTGGCAATCCAGGGAACCCTGCATCTGGTCGGAAAGCTTGGGTTTTCGATCGACGACCATGCCGTGCGCCGGGCCGGGCTGGACTACTGGAAGCACGTCAAGCTGATCCAGCACGAAACCTTCGAAGATTGGCTCCAGTGGCACTTGTCCAATGAATCCGGTGCTCCGTTTTATTTGCTGTCGAAAAAGGCAACGCAGAGCATATATGGTATAAAGATTCCTGACCGGGCGGCTTTTGTATTTGGAAAGGAACAGCTGGGACTGCCCGAGGAGCTGCTTGAGAGATACGAAGAACAGGCGTTTACCATTCCCATGTTTTCGGAGAAAATACGGAGTCTGAACCTGTCCAACGCGGTTTCCATAGCGGTTTACGAAGCGATACGCCAACAACTATGACCAGAACCCATGTGCTCTACGCTTTCGCGGTGTCGCTGCTGATTACAGCGGCACTGACCATGACTTATCAGGGCGGGCGCTCGGTGGCCGACTTTTATCACCGTATTTTTCCCGACACCTCGGTCATGAAAACCCAGTATCCGGTGGCTGTAGCGAAGGTCGGCCCGCAGATTACCTACAAGTTTCAAAAGCAGCGCCCCCCGCATTGGGTGAATCTTGGACAGATCTCAAAGCAGGCCGTGGCAGCCATTCTCATGTCCGAAGACTCCGGTTTTTTTCAACACCATGGCTATGAGCCCGAAGCCATTCGAGCGGCCATCGAGCACAATACGAAGCCGGGCGTGAAGGTCAAACGCGGCGGCAGCACGATCACGCAGCAGGTGGTGAAAAACCTGTTTCTTTCACCCGAGAAAACCATCACCCGCAAGGTGCGCGAGCTGCTGCTGGCCATGGAAATCGAACGCAAATATTCGAAGAAAAAGATTCTCGAAACCTACCTGAACATCGCCGAATGGGGCCCCGGAGTATACGGCATTGAACAGGCCAGCCAGCGCTACTTCAAAAAGAACCCGGCAGATCTTACCGCCCATGATGCGGCCGTATTGGCCTTCATGCTGCCTAACCCCACGAAATATCAGCATAGCGTGCGCGACGGGGAACTGACTGCATTTGCCCAGAAGAGTGTCGAAACAATCCTCGAACGTATGTGGAAAACCGGACATATTTCCGATGAGGAATACACTTCCTCTGAAGTGCAGGAAGAGATACCATCTAATTTATGAACCGTTCGGTCTACTCCAATAAGAAAATCGCCAGATTCAAGATACTTTTCCCGGTATTAGGGCTGCTAGCAATTGGAAGTGTTTTTTTTGCAGCCACCGAAAGCCGACCAGGACGGTCTCCCGCGAGCAGCGCGTCGAGCAAAGCTGACGTTGCCCGTATTCTGGGCAAACGCCAGGTCACGACCACGCGCATCGAGGAAAACGACCTGACTGTCGATTACTCCATCAACCAGCGTCTACAGGAAACCATCGAGCAAACCCTGAAGCGGGGCAAGGTGCCGTATGGCGCGTTCGTCGCGATGGATGCACGCACGGGTCAGGTGCTGGCCATGGTCAGCCATGGAATGAAGGGTGAAAACCTGGGTCTGCGTGCCTCGTATCCGGCCGCCAGCATTTTCAAAATCATCACCGCGGCCGCCGCGCTGGAAAGCCACAAGTTCACTCACGACAGCATGATTCCAGTGCTTGGAAGTTTTCATACGCTCTACAAGCGCAACGTGCTCAAAGGCGGCGGCATCACGCCCGAAAACTCTCCGCGCTATGCACGCCTGATCAGCTTCGAGGACGCGCTGGCGAAATCGGTAAACTCGGTTTTCGGCAAGGTTGGCCTTTTTGGCGTCGGTACCGATGGCCTGCGCAAAATTGCCGCGCGTTTTCAGTTCGGCAAAGAAATTCCGTTCGAGCTGCCCCTCGAGCAGGACGCCGTCATCGTGCCCGGGTCCGAAGATCAGTTTGGTATTGCCGAAAGCGCATCCGGGTACACCCGCCACAATACGCTCAATCCGTTGCACGGCGCCTTGATCGCCGCCGCC
>JACQAW010000306.1 GCA_016194725.1 Deltaproteobacteria bacterium | reverse complement strand
TGGGTACCGGCCTGATGTGGGCCTTTATGACCGAAGGGCCCGAGAAGGTATCGGTGCGGTTCTTTTTCTTTTGCTGCGTTGCGGTAGCGGGGCTGACCAGCGGGGCCGTCGTAAGTAAAAAGTTTTATCTGTTTCAGGCCTTTCCAGCCGCATTCGCGCTTCTGTTGATAGTTTGGAGAGATGGCCTGCTGTCTTTTTACTGACCCAAAGCTAATGGGCCGGGCGCCCCGGATAAATGCGACGCACGGTTTGCCAAATGCCCGTCTCGGGCTTCGCGGGCGCCGTGGCCACGGGTGCCGCGCCAGTGGCTTCGGGCAAAGGTTGCGGAGCCTGATACAGCTGGTGATTCAGCTTCGTCAACGCGCTGGTCAATTCCGGGTACAGCGTTCCGTCACGCCTCAGCAGCCCCGTGTTGACCACCTGGCCGCCGGCAAACCCATCCTGATATCCTGCCCAATGAGCCCCGATTACAAAGGGAACGTTGTAAAGATCGGTCAGAAAATGCGCGGCCTGGGCGGCACGCGCATTCTGATCTGGCACGGAACGCCAGAAGGTCGGGTCAATCAACGGCGCCCTGCCGTCCTCGCCGGAATCGCGCGCGGCCAACGATGTTCCCGCCACCATCACCGGCCGGCCGGTGAGGCGGTTGAGAATCTCAAGCTGGCTGCGTTGCGCCAGCGTCATGCCGGCATGCAGGTTTTCCACGGGCATGTCGACGGCAATGCCGTCGTAGATCGAGAACAGATCGAGGTACGGCGTTGCCTCGAGCAGCTCGGGCCCGCTGGCAAAACGGTTCGAAAAAATCAGATGGTTCGCATCCTCCTCGCGAATGATGGTGCTGGTGAGCAGCACGTATCTTTTAACCAGCTCGCGCGTGAATAGCGCGAAATCGCGTTTCATCGCCGCGTTTCCGGTTTCGGGGTCGGGCTTTTTGGCGGACAACTCTTCAAAAGATTCGAAGTGGGTTCCCCACTCGTTGTTGAGCATGCCTATGATGCCGTACTTCACCAGCAGAGAAGACACAAAGGCCTGCGCCGCGCCGGGCGACCAGATTCGCCGGGGCAAATCGGTAAAGCTGAGCCCGGTGTCGGCGTAATAGCCCACGAACCAGGGCGCGTTTTGTACGTACTGCGCCACGGTACGCACGCTGGCGCGGTAAAAGGCCGCGAACTTCGGATCGTAGGGATCGGGAAACGAATGCTCGGCCGCCTCGCCTTTCACTGCTGCCAGGCGGTCAAAGGCCCCAGAAAAACGCTCGGCCCAGGACGGAGTATTGAGCGTCTGAAAAACCCAGAGCGTATCGAATGGCCGTAAGGTGTTTGCTGAAATCCAAGACCCGATATTCGAATCGGCGCTTACCGAGTTAAAGCCCATTGCTTTGTACAACTGGAATTGGGCGCCCGTGCTATTCACGTCCTCGCCCGCTCGTGCCGCGACTCCGGTGGAATACGCGTAATGCCCGTGAGGTGTGACCAACCACCAGGCACTACCCGCGTTCACGAGCCTGAAAAAACCTGGCGGCGTAATAGCCGCGGGGGCGGGGCTGGGGGCACGAGTCAGGAGGGGAGCCTCCACGCAGGTTTTCAGCGGCAATCCGTCTTCGCGGGAAAAGCTGAGCGACGAGAAAAACGCCCGACTCCAAACTTTCTGCGCCACACCCAGCCCGATGCTCATCGTGTCGGTACCCGGGGGCGAAAAACGAATGGGAATTTGAAAGTAGCTCCAGGTGGTGCTGGCATCGAGATAGAAGTCCTGAGAGCCCAGGCTTTTGCCACTCTTGTAAAAGCTGGCGGTCACCACAGTTCCATATGACATCATATTCTCTGTCCGGTAAACTCCGCGTAGCGTGCCCGCGGCGCTCTGGAATTTCTTATTGTAGCGGTACTCGGCGTGCCTGAAACCCGCGTTCCAGGGCCCGATGGCCAGCGTGCTGCCGTAAGGCACCTCGGTTGCCATCGTAAAAGAGGCCGCCGCCCCTACTGCTACGTCACTATCCACGCCCAGACTGAGCTCTTTGCTCCATTCGTCGGCCGCGATGGGCAGATGCATCGGAAAGGGTTCCACCATGACCGGCCCGGGTGGTGGCAGGCAAACCGCTGCGTAAAGCAAGACTGCAGATGTCGGCCGCCGAAGAAGTGAGTGCTTCACGCACTCACAATTCTACTTGGTCGAACCACTTCTCGGCAAATACATACTGCTGCCAGTTGTTCAGAGGGTCATCGGCAAGCACCAGGGGCGTGCCCCGCCTTTTTCCGAGTCTCCTGACCGTTTCGCGCTGATAGCGCTGCTGCCACAGGCGATTGGTCCGCATGATGAATCCCGGGTTCAAGTTCGCCGCGCGCTGCAAGGCCCGGCCCACCAGTGGAGTGTTCGCGTAAAGCCGGGCTACCGCGCCTGCGATCGTGACGGGCTCGAACCCCTCCAAGGCCAGGTAGGTAGCGTGCAAACATGCTTGAAGATAGTTGCGATAGGCCCGTCGCCCCAGCTTGCGCGGCGACACGCTCGAGCCGGGGTCATAGAGCACTCCTATGGTTTTAAGCGGCGTGGCCCGGCGCATGCCCAGCTCATCGCCCAATGCCATGTCGGTCACGATCACCAGCGCTTCGGCAAAGTTCAGGTAACGGTGCAGCTCACCGGGCGTACGCGGTGCCGGCGGCAGCAGCCGCCAAAGTATACGGTGGTTCTGCTCGTGAAAAACACAGGACAGCAAGCTCTTCAGATCCAGAAGGCTTTGCACGTTAGCGCGTTCCCGGGAGTCGGTGGCGCGCCATACCAGTTCGCGCTCAATGGGCGAGTACTCGATGCGCTGCTCGAGCAGTATGGGCGAAGACAGCGTTCGTGCGGCCGAAACCAGCGTAGCCTCGAACGCGCCACCGCCTTCTACGTAAAGGTAACGGCTGACGCGATACAGCTGGCTTGCCTTCAATAAGTAGCCGTCAAACGGATACTCCGCCAGCTCGCGCCGCTGGTGCGCGACCTTCACCTTGGAAAGCGTGCGAAGGGCGCGCGCGAACGCGCCCGTCCTGGCTTTTGTACCGCTCACTGTTTGGTCTTGAGCTTGTCGTCGTTCGCCTTGAGAAACGCGCGAATGTCATCTGCCATGTCGAGCAGTTTGGTCCATTGCTCTTTATAGAGCGTGACCGGAAAACGGCCCAGGCCATAAATGGACAGGCCACCCTTTTCGCTGATCTTCATGCTCAGGCCCTTGGCCGAGGTTTTCTTGAGCGCGTCGTTTTCGCTGCGCAGCCGTTCGAGCTCCGCTTTCATTTCTGCTTCGTTCATTTGGCGATCTCCCTTTTTAGAATTGCGGTCTTTTGAAACTTGAAGGTCTTGTGATTTTCCTCGGCCCAGCGCAGGGCCCACTCGCTGCGGAAAAGCACGACCAGCTGGCCGTCCCGGTCCTCAACGGCGCGATTGCCCTCGCGCCGCTCAAACGCGTCGGCATCGAATACGGAGCCATCGGTGCTTTCCACCCAACGCGCGCATACGAACGGCAGCTTGTCGATATTCACGTTCACGCTGTATTCGGCCTGCAGGCGGAATTTCAAAACCTCAAACTGCAGGGCGCCCACCGCGCCCAGAATCGGGTCTTTATCCAGCATGCCGCGCTGACGGTAGACCTGCACGACGCCTTCTTCGCTCAGCTGGTCCAGCCCCTTTTTGAGCTGCTTGCGCTTCATCGGATCCAGAATCTGCACGCCCCCAAAATGCTCGGGCGAAAACCGGGGCACGCCCTCGTATTCAAACCGGCCCTTTTCGCAAAGCGTGTCACCGATGCGCAGGTCACCACTCGTGTCCAGAATGCCCACGATGTCGCCGGGCCACGCCTCATCGATGATGAGGCGCTCCTGGGCGAAAAAGTTAAGCGGCTTGGTCAGCTTCACTTCGGTGTTCAGGCGCGCATGCTTGGCGCTCATGCCGCGGGTGAACTTGCCCGAGCACACGCGCATGAAAGCCACGCGGTCGCGGTGCGAAGGATCCATGTTCGCCTGAATCTTGAAAAAAAATCCCGAAAAATTCGGGTCCGTGGGCTCGACTACCGAGCCGCTTTCGGTCATGCGTGCCGAGGGCGTGGGTGCCAGCTCGATGAACCGCTCCAGAAAATGCTGCACGCCGAAATTGTTCATGGCGCTGCCAAAAAAAACCGGAGTCAGCTCGCCGCGACGAATGCGGTCCCAGTCAAACGGGTCACCGGCCAGCTCGACCAGCTCCAGCTCGGAGCGGAACGTTTCGTCGAACTCATCTTTCAAGCTCGTCACTTTTTTAGGCTGCAGCCTCTCGCTGACGTTCGCCTCGCCCTCGGTCTGGTAATGAAGGATTTCCTGGTTCTTGCGGTCATAGACGCCTCGAAAGTCAGGCCCCATTCCGATGGGCCAGCTCATGGGGCACGAACGAATGCCCAGCACCTTTTCCAGCTCGTCGAGCAGGTCGAGAGGCTCGCGACCGGGGCGGTCCATCTTGTTGATGAAGGTGAAAATGGGAATGTGGCGCATGCGGCACACTTCGAAGAGCTTGCGGGTCTGTGGCTCGACGCCCTTGGCCGCGTCGATGAGCATGACGGCCGAGTCAGCGGCGGTCAGCGTGCGGTAGGTGTCTTCCGAAAAGTCTTTGTGGCCTGGCGTGTCAAGCAGGTTCACCTGCGTGCCGGCGTACTCGAACTGCAATACGCTTGAGCTGATCGAAATACCGCGCTGCTTTTCGATTTCCATCCAGTCCGAGGTCGTGTTGCGTTGTTTGGCCTTCGCCTTGACCGCGCCGGCAAGATGAATGGCGCCGCCGTAAAGCAGCAGCTTTTCAGTGAGCGTCGTTTTGCCGGCATCGGGGTGCGAGATAATCGCGAACGTGCGGCGGCGCTCGACTTCTTTCTGCATGACATTCGCGGATACCGTACTCATAATTGCGCCCACTATGGCAAAGCCGACGCGAAAAATCGACCCTTTTACGGCGCGCCGCCTGGAGCGACTTATCGACGATTTTCGGGCCCGTACCGGTCAGCTGCCCACCTTGCGCGACCTGGGCGAGGCCGGTTTTGGGGAAGAGATGGTCGATCGGGCTGTTCGCGATGGGATCCTGGAGCAACTTTATGTCACTCTGACCAATGGCACTATTCTTAAGGGGTACAAGTTTAGATAGTGCCCCGCATTAAAGGCAATCCTCCCGGACTGCAGATTCAGTAGAATAAGAAAGGCCCGCGTGAACGACTTCTTTTGTCCACGCGGGCCTTTCCATTGGGGGATATTGGGAGATGTAACGTCCTTAACGGACCTCCTGGTTATTACATTCTGAAAAACTAAATACAACTAAATTTAACCAAAAATACATTCTTGCCAACACCTTGGTTTAAACATAGCGTTAACCGCATGGCGCCAACGCACAGTGAAAAAATTCTCGTTCCCATTACGCTTCGTATTCCCGGAGAGATACACGGCCGCTTGAAAAAAATCAGCGAAGTGGAGTACCGCTCTCTCAATCATCAGATCATCATGGCTTTGGCTTGTTTCGTGGAGCTCCACGAAAAGGGCAAAGCTTTTCCGACGGCGCGCCGGGGCGGCGCACGCTAGGCGCGGCGGCAGTTATTCGCTGCTCGGAACGTTGCCGGCCAGGATGCCTTCGACCTCGTTGATGTCGGCTCCGCCGGACTCGGTTTCGGAGTCGAGCGTCTTTAAATCCTCGGACGAAACAGTGTCTTTCTGCAGCCGGCGAATGGTGTCGTTGGCGCGACGCAGGCGCGAGGCCACGGCACCCATGATGGTCTTGAAGTACGGCGGAACCGTACCGTAAATTTTATCCAGCGAAGCGAAATCAATTTCGGTCGCTTCTACAGCCGTAACGGCTACGGCCGTGGCGCTACGAGGTTGACGATCGAAAAACGAGAGCTCGCCCAAAACTTCGTTTGAACGCAGCCGCGCGATTTCGACGAAGGCATGGCCTTTTTTCTTTCGGATGGCGACGATGCCTTTTTGAATGATGAAAATCGAAGTTGAAGGTTCACCTTCTCCGAAGAGCTGATCCCCTGCTGCATAGCTTCGCGGTGTCGCTGGCATATGCTTGGAATTATCTCACATAACGCGCTTGGAGCAAGTGTAAGTGTAAGTGTAAGTGCAAGTGCGAGTGCAAGTGGACGACACGAATCTAACGCGACGCAAGACTGTTTTATGGTGTACTCTGTTAAGGAATGATTAACCGCAATCGCCCCACGACCAGTGACGACGCACTGACCTTCATGGCTGAGTACGGGCGCGCCTATCTTGCCAGCGGTGGTCCGACCTCGCGTCTGGAAGAAGCGCTTTCGGGTCTGGGCCACAAGATTGGTTATCCCACCGAGGTGTTTGCCACGCCGACGGGCATCTTTGTCAGCTGTGTCGATAAATCCGGGGCCAATCACACCACGCTTTCGCGAATCAAGGATGGCGGAATCAACCTGGGGCGGCTTTGCTGGCTCGAGGGAATTTTCGAGGACGTCTACTCGCAGAAAATCTCGATCACCCAGGGCAATAAAATCCTGCATTCGAAAGCGCTGCAGAAGTCGCCTTACAAAATGTGGCAATGTTTCATGGCCGCCTTTCTGTCTGGCTTCGCGCTCAGCATTACGGGCTTTACGCTGTTCTGGCCGGCGCTGGCCAGCGGCTTGATAGCTACGGCGACCTGGTGGGTCGCCGGCCCTGGCACAAGCCATCGCATCTCGAGCTCGATCTTCCGCGATTTCATGGGTGCCACGGTCACGCTGGCACTGGCGGCACTCTGTCAGCTGCTGCTGCCCGCGCCGTTCGAGGCGTATTCCATCGGTGGCATCATTATT
>JACQAW010000305.1 GCA_016194725.1 Deltaproteobacteria bacterium | reverse complement strand
GTTCACTCGGCTGCCGGAGCCGCCGGCGTTGGAGAAGAAAATCGTCAGTCGGGCAATCGGCAAAAAGCATTACTGTGCTACTGCTCCTCGGATGCAAAAATCAACAGTAGGTCTTGTAGGCTCGGTGCTGATCTTGGGAACGGTGCTTTTTGGAGGGTGCGCGGCGAAGGTGGGCGAAGATGCCGCAAAGGAGGCGAAACCTCTGGTTATCGGAGTGCGCTACCTGGCATTTCGTAACCCCGCCAACAGCCAAGCCGTGGCTGCTGAAGCGGACGTGTCGACCATGGTTAAGGAAATGAACACGGTTTGGTCGCAATGCAATCTCACCTTTCAGCTCGAGGAATACAAGCAGGTCGATCCGCGCGAATACAATGCCCGGTACAGCCCGGCCAACTATTCCGAGCTCGACAACTTGCGCGAAGCCACCGAGAACAGCCGCTATCTCACCTTGATTGCCACCGGCCCGTGGAACCGCTCGGGCACGCTCGGAGCCTCGGGCAGCAACTGCTACAGCTCATTTCCGGGCGATGCGGCCGATGGAGTCGTGTGCGAATCCAGAGTCGCCGTCAGTCCCATGCTGCACGCTCACGAGGCAGGTCACTGGTTTGGCTTGTACCACACTGATGATCCGAACGCCGATGGCATTGCCGACACTACGGCAGAAAATTCAGGCCAGGATTTGATGAACCACTTTGTCAGGCCGGAAGATCGACTGCTGACTCCGGGGCAGTGCGAACGGGCAAGGCAGACGGTTGCGCATTCGCGCACGGCCGCGACGCTCTGAACAGGCAGAATGCGTCTCAACGGTGTCGCCTTAAAAACGGTACAGATCGCCGTGCAGGTAATCGATCGTGATCTTGCGAAACTCGCGTGCTCCATACGGCGCTTTGATGTCGGCGGCAACCGCATCGCGCAGCGGTTTTGAGTACGTGGTGTCGACCAGCGAATACTGGTGCAGCGCTTCGGTGCGCGCCTCGGCCGTGCCCAGACTGTCCAGATAACGCCCGCGAAAAAGCCGGATGACGCTTTCGTGGTATTTGGACGGGTTGGCGTTCTGCGCGCGCAGGAGCAGCTCATCGGCCCGAGCACTCATGGCCAGGCGGGCGGTATCGTCTTTCAAGCCCGGAGACGCATGCAGGTAGCTTAGCGCGGCCAGCAGCGTGTATTCGGGATTGGCAGGTTCCAGTTCGGCCGCCTGCAGCAGCAGCCCTGCTGCCTGCACGAATTTGCCTTCTTCGGTAGCCGCCGCCGAAGCCTGACGCCGAAGCGCATGGGCCAGCATGCGGCTGTGCGCAGGGGGCTGCGAGCGGGGCAGGTCGGGAAGGGCGTCGAACGTTTCGAAGTCACCATCCGCGGGCAAGGCCACGAAGTTTCCATTCGCCGGCTCGGTGTCGGCTATCGAGGGCACGGCCACATAAATCGCGTTCTGGCGCGGCAGAAACACCACGCTTTGAATGTTGTTGAGCTTGGCAACCGGCCCGTTTGAGATCAGATCGATGGCCGATTGCACGTCGGTGCGTCCGGTCCGCGACATTTCGCGCGCTTCATGGTCCAGCAGCGCGTAGCGTTCGCGCGATTCCAGGTAACCCGAATAATTCACCGCGTATTCGCGTTTTTTCATCAGTGGGGTGAACACGTGGTTGGTCATGACCAGGTACTTGCCGTTACTTTCAGGCATTTCGCGAACCTGGGCCCCATCGGCCGAAACTTCAACCACGGCCGCGCGGTTTTCGCGGGCCGAAGAAACGACCACGGCCCAGGAGCCGGCATACTTGGCCGTCTTGAGAATGTGCAAAGCCTCGTCAAAGTTGTGCGCGTCGCGTATCACGCGCTCGGTGGTGGCGATGATGGGCGTGCCCGTGCGCGAAACGGCCGAGACGAAAGTCTGATGAATCTCGACGGTCAGCCCTGACGCGTTGGTAGCCGTTATGCCGGCCGTGTGAATGCCCAGTGAAGTGACGCTTGTATAAGACTGCGCGCCGGGCTTGTCGGGATGAAAGTAAATGATGGCCGGATACTTGTCGAAAATTCCGTAGCTTTCGTAATCCAGGTTGCGCGCGTGCACCAGGCCCGAGGCGCTGGGCAGCACGAAGCTGGAGCACCCGAAGGCACCTGCACCGCCGAAGGCGCCGTCGAGCACGTTGTTCTTGTGAAATATCGTCGTCGTCAGCCACTGGCCCACGTCGGGTACGACGCCCGCGTTGTAAGCCAGGTTCACGGGGTAATGCGCGGCGGTGGCAAAAGCTTTCAGCACCTCATGGTCTTCATGAGGCAGCGCCCGGCGCAGCGGGTGAGTGACCCAAAAATCGATGGCCGCTAACGTGGGTGCGGCCAGGGCCGGAAAGTCCTTGATGATGTAAGTTTGCTTGATGGCATTGTGAATCTTATTCGAGAAAAAAGGCAGCGCGGTTTCGTTGATGCGGTTGCGAATCAGCCTGCCGTGCTGAGCCGCCATTTCGGTGCGCGAGCCGTACAGGTTCATGACCCACACGCCGTGGTAGTTGGTCAGCGTGCCTTCGCGCGCGAACGCGGAACTGGTGAGAAGCAGAAAAGCGCTGATGATTCCCATAATCCGTCTCGTCATGGTGGTCCCTCGTGGCATAAAAGCTAGCCTAAAGGCGCGAGGAGTCAAGGCGGGGCGCTCGTTTTCAACTCCGAAGAATGCGAAGCTGTCTCAGCCTCTTGACGGAGTGGGCAAACAGATGAAGTACCCGTCTGTTTAACTTGCTGGAGAGTCAGCAACGCCCGTTTTTCGCAAAGCGCGGTCAATTCACCGGCGTCATGCCCGATGATATGGTTGCTGTGGGCTTGCCCACAGGGTTCGAGACGATCTTTGTGGCCTTGGAGTCGGCGATCGAGCTGTCGGCGATGCCCGCCTTGCCGCAGACGGGGTCGTGCGCGAGCTTTTCGTCGACGAACTCCTGCTCGGTCTTGGGTTTCTTCATGTGCAGCTCGTATTCGAGCAGGTCGTCCGGCTCGGGCGTATGTGCAGCCAGCGTCTTCAAATCGGTGGTGTAACACACATTCCCGGGCCCCGGTTCGACGTTGTTGGAGTTCGCGCAGATTTTGAGGCGGGCCCCCAGGTACCGGGTGGCGACGGTATCGAGCAAGTCGAGCGTGCGTCCGATGTCCGAGTCGCCGACGATGGCTCTCAGCTGATGGAGTCGCCAGTCAGTAGCGGCTGCGGCGGTCTGGCGTTCCGCGGCCGTGCTCTTGGGATCGAGCAAGATGTCGCCATATATCCGCACCGCTGTGTCGTCGGCGATCACCTTCGCTGCCGCGGCGATCTGCTTTGCCGCGCACATCAGCGGCGTGCTTCGCGCGCTCCACGTATTGCCGAGCTTGAAACCGGGAGACCCTCTGAACGATTTTCGGAGGGCCGCCTCATGGGTCGCGCAGGCTTCGGACGGATCAGCGCCCAAAGCTTTCGGAAGCGCCAGAACCGCATCCGGTCTTTGAGCGTATCGTCGTGCGTGCGCCGAAAACCGCATTCCAAACTGTAGACCGCCGGATCATTGAAGGTCAGCACCACGCCGATCTTGTGCACGTTGTGGGCGAAGACGTTGTCTACCATCTTCACGTCGAATTGGTCGATCTTGACGACCTTGAGAAGCGTTCCCGGATCGACCACTGCCGGTACTTTTTGGAAAGTGAAGAAGCAGCCGTAGCCATAGTAGCTTTTTGGGCCGCTGTCGACGTTGCGTTCGTCTCCGTCCATTGGAAACGTATCTCCCGTTCGCTGGCCGTCGACGAAGGTCGCGCGTGCCGGGTCGGTCGAGACGGCGAGCTTGTTCCGGATCAGCACCGAAGGGCCTGCCACCGACGAGAGGGCGAGCGCCGGCCGCGCGCCATCGGACAGCCAGGTGGGCGCCGGCGCCGAGCAGCCGCTCGAGTCGGGAGCGCTCGGGGTTTTCGCGGGCGCGGGGTCCGCTTTCTGGCCTGCGGCCAACTTCGCCACGACTGCCTGCAGATCTTTCTGCCGCCAAACCTGGTGCTCGATCGCGGTATCGAGCTCGCCGAGCAGGTCGCGCAGGATCTGCGAGCTCGTCTTGATCTGCTCGACTTCGTAAGCTGTAGCGTCGTTCTTCACGAGCTTGGCGCACGCTTCCTTGATGCGATCGAGAGCGCCGAGATAGATCGGTTCGTCGTCGAAGGCCCCTTTCAGGTACTTGGGATGCGCCGCGGCCCTGAACTTGTCGATCGTATCGGATGCCGTTCTCTCGCTGAGGAGCTTCGCTTCGTCGAGCAGTTCATCATAGAAGCCGTGGAGCGACACGGTCAAGCGGTCAGTGAGGCAGGGCACGCTCAGGATCTGCGCTGCCGTAGCCTCGGAGGTCCCGTTCGGCAACACGTCCGTCAGGCTCCAGATCGCCTGCCTCATTTTCCGCAGATGGGGCAGATCCCCGTCGAGCTGCTGAAGCCGCGCCTTGGCGTTCTCAAGCGTGGCCTCGTCGAGCTTGTCCAAGATCTTTCCCTGGGGCGACTCCAACGCCAGCGCGTTCGTCGCTGCCAGAAAACAAGCAATCCCGACTTGAATAAGGTGTGCCATATCTCTCTCCTTGTGTTCAGAATACGTAATGACGGGAGTGATACGGTCTGAGATAATGGCTGCAGCTTGCTGAAAAACCGGCGGGTGGTGCCTAAACATTTCCAGCGGTTGCATTCGTCTGATAGGGGAGCAGAAGCCACAGATTGAAATAGATCGCATGCGAGCAGGAGCATGCTCAAGGGTGGAAGTTGCGGACCAGCTCCAGCGCATTTTGGGCAAAAAAAGTTTTCTGATAGTCGCGTGCCCAGACGCTGCGGCCGTGAAGCTCTTTTACCACGGTGGGCTTGCCCGGCGTGGCGAGTGCGATATAACAGAGGCCCACGGGTTTTGCGTCCGAACCACCGGCGGGCCCGGTGATTCCCGTAGTCGAAACACACGTTGGCGTGCCGATGGCGGTAACTCCGCGGTGCTCAAGCATTTTCTTCAGACCCAGTTCGGCCAGAAGCATGGCCACCTCGGCGCTGACTGCGCCATGGGCCTTGAGTAGGGCGGCCGGCACCCCCAGCGCCTCTTTGGCCGCGTTGTCGTAGACCAGCTGAGAGCCCCAGAACACCTTGGACGCCCCTGCAACATTCGTGATTCGATTCGCAATCAGTCCGCCTGTGCACGATTCCACGGTGGAAATCGAGCAGTGGACAGCGCCCAGGCGCTCGACCACCACTGTTTCAAGGTTTTTGAGCGGTTCATTACCCAGGGCAACGGTGAAAGCATATTCGCCCAGCAGCGTGGAAATTTCCGCGGCGGCCTGCTCGAACAGCTGTGCCGATTCCGGCGCGGTATTCGGCGCAATAAGCCCGACATGATTTTCGGGAAAGCGGGTGCGGTAGGTGATCTCGTATCCCGGTGGCAGGCGGTTCTCAACTGGAGCGAGCAATTGTTGAAGTTCACCCTCGGAAACGAACTGCGTGGCCCAGGTACGTGACAGCATGGGGGTCGTCGCAAGTCGCGGAGCAATCTGCTCGCGCAGCATGCGATTCATCTCGTGGGGCACGCCGGGCATGAAGTACCAGGACGTCTGGGCCTGCTCCAGGCCAAAGCCCGGCGCGGTGCCCTGCTTGTTTTCCAGGACGAAACAGGACTTGGGAACATAGGCCTGCTTTTTTTGAACCTCGAGCAGCTCGCGCCCCGCGCGTTTGAAGTAGGCGGTAATGAGGTCAAGCGCGGGCTGATTGAGCACCAGCGGCTCGCCTAAAAACTGCGCGAAGGCCTGAGCCGTCAGGTCGTCCGAGGTTGGTCCCAGCCCGCCCGTGACCAGCACCAGCCCACTGCGCCCCCGCGCGATGGTAAAGGCTTCTATGATTCGCTCGATGCTGTCGTCGACGCGTTGGCCGAAGCGGGGAGTGATGCCCAGCGGCCGCAGTATTTCGGCGATCGTGACCGAGTTGGTGTCGACCACGCGGCCATCCAGAATTTCGCGGCCAATGGTGATGATTTCGCAGATGACGTTCATATCGTTATTCCAGGAGCGCGCACAGGTCTTCCCAGCGCGACAGCTTCTGGCCCATGTGGCTTGTGATCGACGCCTGTGCTTCGACGCATTCCAGGGTTTTGGCTTTGTCTTCGTAGGTGCTGGCATCGGCCAGCAGGCGGTGCAGCTCGGCTTGTTTTTTCTCGAGCTGCGCGATTTCGCTTTCGAGCTTGTCGCGTTCTTTTTCCCAGGCGCGGCGCTGGTTGTTCGAAGGGCCCGTCTTCACGGGCTGGGTCGTGGCTTCGGGGGCGGCTGCCTTGGAGTTTGGTTGGGATTTCACTCCGGCGCCAGATGGTTTTTTTACGGACTGCGCGGCCTCGCGAACTTTGCGGGCCAGGTACTCGTCATAACTTCCCAGCAGTGGAATGACCCGTGAGCCATCGGGTGCCGGCTCGATTTCAAGTACCGAGTCGACCAGCGGGCCCACGAACTCGCGGTCATGGGAAATCAGGCAAAGCGTGCCTTCGTATTCTAAAAGACTGTCGAGCAGAATGCCGCGCGATTCGACGTCAAGGTGGTTGGTCGGCTCATCGAGAATGAGAAAATTCGAAGGCGTAAGCAAAAGCTTGGCCAGTGCCACGCGCGCTTTTTCGCCGCCCGAGAGCACGCGGATTTTCTTCTCGATGGCGTCGCCCGAAAAAAGAAAGGCGCCGCCGATGGCGCGAATTTGCGTGAGGCCCATGTCAGGCGCGGTGGCGCGCAGCTCTTCGAAAATGGATTTGGAAAGATCGAGCGCCTCGGCCTGCAGCTGGGCGTAGTAACCCACCTGGACTTGATGTCCTAATTTCACTTCGCCGCCCGTGGGCGCAAGCGAGCCCGCCAGCAGCCGCAGCAGCGTGGTCTTGCCCGCGCCGTTCACGCCCACGATGGCCACACGCGCGCCGCGCGGCACAATCCAGTCCAGGTCGCGAAAGATAACCTTGCTGCCGTAGCTCATCTGCGCGTGCTTGACGGTGACGACTTCTTTTCCGCTGTGCGGAGCGGGTGGAAAACGAAAGCGCACGCTGGCGCGCGCCTCGGGCAGCTCGATGCGTTCCATCTTGTCGAGCTGCTTGAGCCGGCTCTGCGCCTGGCGCGCCTTAGTGGCCTTGGCGCCGAAGCGTTCCACGAACGCCTCGATTTCGGCAATCTTGGCCTGCTGGCCCGCGTACTGGCCGCGCAGAATGGTCAGGCGCTCTTCTTTTTGCACGACGTACGAGTCGATATTGCCCTTGTAGCTGGTCAGCTTTTTCTGATCAATCTCGAGCACCGAGGTCGCCATGCGATTCAAAAAAGCGCGGTCATGCGAGACGAGCAGCATGGCACCCTGATAGGCACCCAGAAATTCCTCGAGCCACAGCAATGATTCGAGATCGAGATGGTTGGTCGGTTCGTCGAGCAGCAGCAAGTCGGGGTCCATGAGCAGCACGCGCGAAAGCGCCACGCGCATGAGCCACCCGCCGCTGAATTCCGTCAGCTTGCGGCAAAAATCGGTGGGCTTGAAGCCCATGCCGGTCAAAATTTCCTTGGCGCGCGCTTCGAGTCGGTATTCGTCCAGATGCTCGAGCTCTTCGAGCACGCGGCCATAACGTTCCATGTCCGACTCGTGGCCCGCGGCCTTGCCCTCATCCACTTCACCCTGGACTTCGAAATGCGCTTCAAGCTCTTTACGCGCGCGGGTGAGTTCTTCCAGACGGCCGTCCAGACGCATGGCTTCTTCGAGTACCGTGCGGTCGCTCGACTTGGGAACTTCCTGCGCCAGATGACCAATAGCCATGTGCTTGGTTTTTGAAACCCGGCCGGTATCGGGCGACTCCTGGCCTAGTAAAATTCGGATCAAGGTGGTTTTGCCCGCGCCATTCGGCCCGATCAAAGCAATGCGGCTGCGGGCGCCGATAAAAGCCGAGGCCCCTTCGAAGAGAATTTTTGAGCCGTATTGTTTGGAGACCTCAATCAGGTTGAGCACTTTACCACCATATAGGGTGGGATTGGGTCTGAAAACTGCTCTTTAACTTTGCTGCTTGCGGTCAGCGTGCATTTGCTGCCGGGCTTGCTCGAGCAGCTTGCGGTCCTTGCGAAGCTGTTTGCGGTCGGCTTTCGCCTGCTCGCTGTGCTTGCCGTGGGTCGTGACGTCGGTTTTGAGCTTTTCGCGGTCGGCGTGCACGAGCTGTTTTTGGGCTTTTACGGCTTCGCGGTCTTTTGCCAGAGCTTCTGACACATCAGCCAACGCACAGGTCGAGCCAAGAACAGTGGACAGGATCAGAAACGCGGACAAGTTCGTGATGGTTTTCATAACCTCACCTCCATGACCAAGGAGGATTTCACGAAAAGTGCCACTCAAAAGCCATGAGTTTTCGGGCTTTTAGGCGTCTCACGGGGGCCATTGGTGCTGCATCCGCTGTATTTTGCGACAGGAGGGCCGGTTAGCGCTTGCCGTGCCGGCCACTGCGTGAGCGGTTGCGGTTTCTGTTCGCGTTTCGGTAACCGCTTCAGTACGGTCACGGTGACATTAACCGAAACGCGAACGGAAACCGCAACTGAAACAGAACCCCCTGCAAATCCTGCATCGCACTCCCGACTTCGTAGCCATCGACAAACCAAGCGGCCTGCTAGTTCATCGCAGCGCTCTTTCTAATGAACGCGAAAGCTGCGTTTCGCTTCTGCGGGCACAGTTGGGGGAGTGGGTTCACCCCATTCATCGGCTGGACCGCGCGACGTCGGGAATCGTTCTTTTCGCCTTCAACCCGGTTACCGCGGGCCAGCTGGCCAAGCTGTTTCGCGACCGAAAGGTGACGAAAACCTATGTGGCGCTCGTGCGCGGTCACACGTCCGAGGCAGGCGAGATTGATAAACCTTTGCGCAAGAACTTCGAGAACAAGACCAGCCCGTACCGGGAAGCGCTGACCCGCTACCGGCGCCTGGCCACGGCCGAGCTGCCTTTTGCCGTGGGAAAGTACGCCAGCGCCCGCTATTCATTGATAGAGGTGACTACACATACCGGGCGCCAGCACCAGATTCGGCGGCATATGGCGTCGATTTCTCACCCGATCATCGGCGACACCACCCACGGCGACGGCCGACATAATCTTTTTATCCGCGAAAAATACGGCATTTTCCGCCTGCTTTTACACGCTGCACGAATTGAGATGAGCTTGGATGGTTCGGAAACAAAAACTTCCATCCACTCGAATTCACTCCGAGAGTTCCGCAGAATTCTTACGCCGCTAATACCTGACTAAAATAATAGTGTATAAATGTTACGTATTTACGACTGAATCAGTTGTTTTTTTTCATTAAGATTCCCCAACCCAATACCGAACTAAAAGACATTGGAAGTCACAGGCAGACGTCACCCGAACGACGAAGATCTGGAATGGATCATCTGACTGGGGCTTCTAGGAACAGGACGCCGAAAACCATACTTCATTGGATGAAGTAAACGCACCCACGTATTTGTTTGGAGGATAGGGGTATGGGTTTCAGAATAGCTACGAACGTGCAGAGCTTAGCGGCTCAGCGCACGTTGAATCTCAATAGAGAAGCACAGAATAAATCACTTGAAAAATTATCAGCCGGTGAACGCATCACTCGCGCTGGGGACGATGCCGCAGGGCTCGCGATTTCCGAAAAGTTAAAAGCGGAAATCCGGTCTTTGCGTCAGGCGAACCGCAACGCGAATGACGGCATTTCACTCATTCAGACCGCTGAAGGTGGCTTGAATGAAATTCAGAACATCCTGATTCGTCTGCGTGAACTTTCGATGCAATCCGCTACCGACACGGTGGGTGACGTTGAAAGAGGTTTTACCAACAAAGAAGTCCAGAATCTCGTGCAGGAAATGCAGCGTATTTCAGAAGTCACTCGCTTCAACGGCAAGGACCTTCTGAATGGCACTGGCGGAGCTCTGGAATTCCAGGTTGGCACGAAGAACCATCCGGAACAGGATCGCATGGTGTACGACACGACCAAGGCTGACGCCACGGTCGGCAAACTGGGCCTGACCGGCTTGAATGTCGTAACGAAGATGGATGCTCAGGGAAACCTGGGCAGACTCGACGAAGCGATTCGCATGGTCAACGACAACCGCGCCGAGTTCGGCGCGCTTCAGAACCGGCTGCAGTCCACGATCAACAACTTGACCGTTGCAGATGAGAACTTGTCAGCAGCCAATAGCCGTATCCGCGACGTTGACGTCGCCTCGGAATCGTCCGAGCTGTCGAAGCGTAACATCCTCATGCAGGCTGGTACCGCGATGCTCGCTCAGGCGAATTCGAACGGCATGATGGCTCTGAAGCTGATCGCGTAAAAACAATTGCACTGACTATCCTCCAACTTAAAGGGTGACGGGGGCGCCGGGTGGGTTCGTGTTCGATCTTGAACGCAGAGCTTGCCCGGCGCTCACAGTGCCTTTTGGATGGCCGCGCGAAGGGCGTTCCAGTCGTCGGTCATGAGATGAGCGAACTTCTCTTGGAATGTGGAAGCCTGGTGCCCATTCCCGGTATTGACCGGAGTCGCAACCGCCAGCGCCGCCAGCAGAAATGTTGAGCGGTCGGTGGCGTGAACGAGCTCCCAGGCTTTGCTGGTCTTGCCGTCGCTGGCCAGCTTATCCGCGAACAGCAGTGCAAACTTGAGGTCGTCAAAGTAGGCGTGCAGCCCCGAGCAGGGTTTGTCGGACATTAGATTATTGTTCTGGGTTTCCAGCGCCTGCTGGCAATTTCCCTCGATGATCGGATGAAACGAAAACAGTTTCATCAGATTCACCCGTATCCCTATGCCCTCGGTCGAATAGCTGTTGCTCATCAATGCGACGTCGGGCAAAAGCGCGTCGGCGACGTTGCGGCAGATGCGCGCA
>JACQAW010000304.1 GCA_016194725.1 Deltaproteobacteria bacterium | reverse complement strand
GCGGTTACAAGGCCTGACTGATTCAAGGCATCGAGAGCTTCCTGAAATTTACCGGCATCATAAAGCGCGCGCGCATTAGAGTCGGCAAAGCCGAGTGCCGAGCTCAAGAATAAAAAAACCATCACTATCAGTTGGTTTGCCCGCATATCTGGCATCATCGTAATAACCCCGTTTTCTTGCAACAAAAAACCCCGTGTGCTAGTTTTCGCCCCACCATGCCGACCATTTATGAGACTGTTGTTCGCTCTCCAGCATACCAGTCTGCCAAGAAACAGCTTATTGACGCGCTACGGCAAGAGTTGGGTGCCATCACGCAACCCAGACCATCGGCAGCCGACCTGAAAGCACAGTACGAAGAGCTCGTTAAGCAGGTTGCTGATCTGCGTGGTCGCGAGCTTTTCTACAAATTCATCGGCTCGGGAGCGGGCAATGGACCGTTCATCGAGCTTGCTGACGGTAGCGTCAAATACGACCTTATCACCGGCATTGGCGTAAATTTTTTTGGACACGGCAACCTTGAGCTCTTTGAGGCAGAAATCGACAGCCTCTGGTGCCATGTGATGCAGGGAAATCTGGGTCCAAACCCGGAATATGGCGCATTGATGAAAGAATTGCTGTCGTTGGTGGGCGCGAAGTCGCGGCTCAAGCACGTTTGGCTTACAACCTGTGGCGCCACCGCCAATGAAATCGCGCTAAAAATTGTTCGACAGAAAAAATTTCCAGCTTCGAAAATCATGGCGTTTAAAGAATGCTTTGCCGGCAGAACCACCGCGCTTCAGGAAATTACGGATAACGCCAGGTACCGCGAGGGCCAGCCAACCTACGGCGAGGTCCATTATCTTCCATTTTTCAATCAAAAATCGACCCTTTCTGCCACTGACCAGGCGGCGGGCGTAATTACCAGCATGAAAGAGGAGTTCGCTCGTCAGCCCGGCCGGTTTGCATGTCTGGAGTTTGAAATTGTCCAGGGCGAGGGCGGCTTTAATGCCGCGCCGAGGGAGTTCTTGCTTCCGATAATCGAAGAAGCGAAGAGAAATGGACTGGCGATCTGGGTAGATGAAATTCAAACATTTGGACGCACCGGAGAAGTTTTTTGCTACCAGCGCCTGGGCCTCGACGAGCACATCGATGTGGCAACCGTAGCCAAGCTTTTGCAGACGGGTGCGGTTCTTTACACGCAGGAGTACAATCCCAAGGCGGGGCTGATTTCAGGAACCTTTGCAGGCTCGTCTGGTGGACTGCGCGCCGGACGCAAGGGCCTGGAGCTGTTGAAAACCAAACTCGCAGGCCCAAATGGACGCATTCGCCAGCTGGAAAAGTTGTCAAATTCCGAATTCGAGCGAATCAAAGCCGGTCCGAACGGCAAGCACCTGGTCGACTACACCGTGATTGGCGGCATGATTGCGTTCACTTTGTTTGACGGAACCCTGGATCAGGCGAAGAAATACCTGTTCAAGCTCTGGGATCTGGGTGCCATTGCATTTTATTGCGGACATGGGCCCTACCGCATCAGGATGTTGCCGCCATTCGGCGTAATGACCGATGAGCAGCTGCGCCATGTATTCAAACTCTTCGATGAGGCAATCACGGAGACTGCCAGAGAACTTCGAATATGATCAATTTCATTGAACAGGCCGAAAAACTCATTGCCATCAATTCTGTAAGCCAGGAAGGCAATGAGGAGATCGCCTTATATCTGCAGACCTTGATGACCCGCATGGGACTGAAGACCTGCATGCAGGAGGTCACTCATTCTCTTGAGGGGGTAAGCAAGCGGCAGTTCAATGTTCTTGGAATTTTGGGCGATCCTTTGGTGGACAGCAAGACACGCAAGGGGCTGCTTCTCAACACCCATATTGACACGGTAAGCCCCGGTATCCGCACCCACTGGAGCGAGACAAATGGCGACCCCTTCAAGGCGACTATCAAGGAGAATCGTATTTATGGGTTGGGGTCGGCCGACGTAAAGCTCGATTTTCTGTGCAAGCTGAAAGCGCTGGAACGTTATCGTGAACGCAAGCTGAAGATGCCCATTTATCTGGTGGGTACGGCCGGCGAAGAGATTGGCATGATCGGCGCCAAGTTCCTGATCAAATCACTGGCCCTCAATCCGAAATACGTGCTGGTCGGTGAGCCAAGCGAACTGGCCGTCATTCATGCCCACAAGGCCTACGTCGTATATCAGGTGAGCGTGGGGTACAATCAGCTCGAACGTGATGCCAAGGGTTATAATACGCGCATAGAGCTGCATTGTTTCGGCAAGTCGACTCACGGGAGCTATCCGCATCTGGGAGATAACGCCATCAAGCGCATGCTATCGGTCGTGCGAAAAATCAAAGAAGCGAACTTTCAGATTCGGCTTACGAAGATCAACGGTGGTGATTCTGTGAACAAGGTTCCGGACACCGCGTCGGTGGAGTTTTACATCTCCTCGAGCAGCTTCGACGATTTCAAGAAATTTTATCGTGAGCACCTGAATCAAAAAGAAGTGAATGTTGAATTCGGTGGCTTGGGCGAGAGCGGGATGAAGTTCATGCCGGATAATATTCTCGACTCCATAGAACAGGTGCACGGCTGTCTGGAGCAACTTGAAGGCAATCTGCTTTCTGATCGCGACGACACCTTTAACCCGCCCAAGTCGACAATAAACTTCGGACGCATTACGCACAAACCCGGCGGCGTCGATATGCATTTTGACATTCGCCTGTTGCCAAGCGTAACGGCCGAGGCGTTCGATAGTAGATTTAAAGGGCTCGTGCACGATACCAACACCAAATTTTCAAATCTGATCATGAAGGTTGTGCGCAACCGCTTTAATCCTTCGCTGGATATGAAGCCGGATAGCGAGCTTGTGTCCGCCGCCCATGAGGCGCAGAAGGCGGCTGGAATTGATCCCAAGCTAGACAAGAAGGCGACAAGTACTGAGGCTGCACAGTATTTTGCGGCGGGCTTTGATTCGATAGTCTTCGGCCCCGGCCGCAGCATGGGCAACAGCCATACCCCCAATGAGCACAATCTGGTCGATCATCTGGACAAGGCCGTGCATTTTTATGACAGGATGATCGAGAGATTCTGCTTATGATCATCCTGCGCGAGGTCAACGAAAGAGACATTGACGGCCTCGAATCGCTTTCGACTATCGCGGCAGACCGGCATCCCGGTTTTTTGAATATTGCCAATGATCGCGACCAATGGCGTGAAAAGGTAAGGAACTCCCTCGACTCGTTTGCTGACAAGATCGTCAACAAGATGGACTGCAAGTACATTATCGTCGCCGAGGATACCGAGAAGAAGCACCTGTGTGGCGTATCAATGGTGGCCGCGCAGCACGGCACTGAAGAGACGCCGCACTTCTTTTTTGAAGTCGATAACGAGCAGAAATTCAGCCAAACCATAAATACCGGCTTTATTCATGGCACTCTCAAGCTGAAATACGACACAAATGGGCCCACCGAAATTGGCGGGCTGCTCGTCGACCCCGAATACCGGAACTTTGAAGAGCGAATCGGACGGCAGGTGTCCTTCGTCAGATTCCTTTACATGGGCATTCACAAGGCAAAATTCAAGCGTCGTGTTTTGGCCGAGCTGTTGCCGCCGTTGACCAAGAAAGGCAAGTCGCCGCTTTGGGAAGCCGTTGGACGTCGTTTTACCAACATGGATTATACCGAGGCGGACATTCTGAGCTCCAAAAACAAGGAGTTCATTTTTTCGCTTTTTCCAACGGGCAAAATCTACGTGACCTTTCTGCCGGCCGAGGCCCGCAATGCGATTGGCAAGGTAAGCAGGGAAACAGAGCCGGTCATGCATATGCTCAAGAAAATCGGCTTTGAGTACCGCAGCGAAGTTGACCCGTTTGACGGCGGCCCGCATTTGTCGGCAAATATGGATGAGATTTTGCCTATTAAGCAAGTTAAACCGCTGGTTTATGGTGGTGATGACGAAAAGGGCTCGGCTGCAGCCATGGCAGGGTTGGTAACGCCTCGTCAGGCCATGCCTTTTAGAGCTGTTTCCGTGTTGGCGGCTATTGATGGCGGCAATGCTTTCTTCTCGGCCACACGGGCAGACGCCATTGGTTTGAAGATCGGTGACCCGATCTACTTCATGCCGTATTATTAGGTCAGGAGGTCCCCTCTATGTCCACGACCACGAGATCCAATGCCACGCCGAATCTGATCGAGGCGCGAGGAAATTATATTTCAGGGCGCTTCGTGGAAGTTCGTGATCCTAACGGAGAGCTCGCGGTTCGCAGTCCGGCTGATCTGACAGACGCCCTTGGCAATTATTCCTACTCTTATCGGGCGGTGGAAGATGCCACGGCCGCGGCACGCGACGCTTTTGTAACCTGGCGCAAGACCAAGTTGGGCGACCGAATGGAACTGCTCAGAAAATATCGCGATTCGCTCAAGAAAATGGACGCGCGACTCGCAGAGGTTATCGCGCGCGAAGTTGGCAAGCCGCTTTGGGAGGCCAAGCAGGAAGTGGCCACGATGGTCAATAAGGTCGATGTCACCCTGGCTGACGGGCTCAAGGCTGTAACTGACTATGAGATGCCGGGCATCATGGATAATACGTTCGGAGCTTGTCGCTATCGCCCGCACGGGGTCTTTGTGATCATCGGTCCTTTTAACTTTCCCGGGCATCTGGCTAACGGCCATATCGTGCCCGCGCTGGTTACGGGCAATACCGTAATTTTCAAGCCCTCTGAGAAAAGTCCGGGCGTTGGACAGCTCATGGCCGAAGCAATACATGAAGCTGGATTTCCGCCGGGCGTATTTAACCTTGTGCAGGGTGAGCGCGAGGTAGGACGTCGCCTGGTGGTCAGTGAACGGGTCGACGGAGTGCTGTTTACCGGATCTTATGAAGTAGGCCTTAAAATCAAGCAGGACACGCTTCAGCAAAGCTGGAAGCTGCTGGCGCTGGAAATGGGCGGCAAGAATTCTGCAATCATCACGAGCGACGCGGATCTTGGCTGGGCGCTTTATGAGACCCTGACCGGCGCGTTTATTACCGCAGGACAACGGTGTTCGTCCACGAGCCGCATCATGATTCACAAGAGCCTGTACGATGGTTTTGTCCAAAAATACCATGATCGCGCCAAGGCATTTTCGATCGGCCATCCCCTGGACAATCCTTTCATGGGCCCATTGATCGATAGTGGTGCCGTGGAAAAGTATCTCAAATTTCTGGGAATCGCCTCACGCGAAGGGTGCGACGTCATCATGCGCGGCAAGCAGCTGGAGCTTGATCAGCAAGGTCACTATGTGACGCCATCAATCTGCCTTGTGCGCGACAACAACCTTTCGAGCGTGAAAAAGAGCGTGTATCAACAGACCGAGATTTTTGGTCCGAACGTCGCAATCTATCCCTTCGAAGATATTGCTGAAGCCGTCGAGCTTGCAAATGCAACCCACTATGGACTGGTCTTCAGTGTCTTTACGAAGAGCAAAGAAAAATACGAAATGCTTTCGGACGGCTTGCGAGCAGGCCTGATCAACTGGAACCGTTCTACGGTTGGCGCTTCGTCGCGATTGCCATTTGGTGGAATGAAAAGGAGCGGAAACCACTTTCCGACAGCGGTTTCCGCAGCCTCTTATTGCATGTACCCAGTGGCGTCGTTGGAGATTGCCGAGCCCAAGCCAATCGGCAGTCTACCACCGGGACTAAACTGGACATCACAGTCGTGAGACCGGGGGGCTATAAGACCGCGGTCGGTTACTGACTTTTGGTTACGTTGGCAGCCTGCGGACCTTTTGGTCCGTCGATCAATTCGAAGTCCACTTTCTGGCCTTCAGCGAGAGTCTTGAAACCGTCGCCTTGAATTGCAGTATAATGAACGAATACGTCCTTATCGCTGCCGTCCTGCTGGATAAAACCGTAACCTTTTGCGTCGTTGAACCACTTAACGAGACCTTGTGCCATAAAACTTAAACCCCCTCTAAGTCGCAAGTGCGCGAACAGCACCCGCGCAAATCAATGTTGACCTTTCCGATTTATCGAACGAGTGGCTGGGGTGTCAAATTCAAAATCGAAAAAACCCCGGAAAAGCCTAGCAATGCGCGTCATTTATGCGCTGCCACTAACTCTTCCGGGGTTGGAATTAGGATTTAGTAGTATCTAGTGGAACTCGCTAGAAGCGACCGTTGATTCCGCTCGTAGGACTGGCGAGCGGAGATCCATATGAGTTACCGTATGCGGGGTTTTGGCCGCCGTACATCGGATTGCCAATCGCGTTCTGGCGATAGGCATTGAATTCTTCCTGTACGGAGTGCGTATAAGCAGTCTGGTCAAGCGATTGACCGTAAACATTCTTAAGCCAGTCGCGGTCGTTGGAAGTTAGGTTTCCGCGGGCAACCTGTGCGGCGTAAGGCTTGATGTTTGCCGGCATGTCGTTGATGTAGTCGGACAGAGCGCTGCGGGCTTCAGTGCTTTTGCTTGAAGCAGCCCAGTCGAGGACGCTGCCGAAGCCGTTGATTGCTTCAGCACGAGTGGTCTCGTTGTAGCTGTTGTCCGTCGTAGGGTATTCCTTGGTGCGCAGATGCTTGGCCTTTTCGTAGGCGGCGCGCAGGCTGGCGTTTTTGCGGTCGAGGTTGTGGGCAACCTTGAGCGCACGTTCAGCGAGCTTCATCTTCGCGATGTTCAGGGTTTTGAGGTTCTTGCCTTCGGCATCCAGATCAAGGGCTTTTTTGGCAATGCCGTCCACGAGGAACTTGACGATATCGGCCTTCTCTTTTCGAGCTTGGCGATCAGCTTCGCTTTATCGGCGAGGCCTTCGGAGCCGAGCATTTCTTTGAGATTTTCGAGGTCGTCGCGGTTACCTTTTTCGGCGCCCCGGCAAGTTGCAGCGAGCAGTTCGCCGCGTTCCTGAGCGCGCTTTTTGTCCATTTCCGCATTGAGCGTTTCTGGTGACTTGTACTCGAGCGGTCCGCCCATTCCTTTCGAAATGTCGCGGTACTGTACTGCGGTCGAGCTGTCGGTATCGCCGAAGTTTTCAACACGAATGGTGATTTTACCGTCCTGATCCATCGGGATGGCTTCAACACCATTGACGCCGATGTCGCCGGCAATTTTTCCCTGATTGATCGGCACACAGCCGCTGTCGGGGTCGCGCGAACATTTCTTGGTCTTATCGACGGTGCAATCCGCGTCGGTCATGTACGCCTTGCCGTCATCGGCGGGCAGATCACGTTTGGTCAGTTTGAACGCATAAACGCCGGTGTCATTGTCTTTTGGTGCATCGAGATCGATGTGCACGTGACGAAGGCACGCTTCCAGGCCAACACCGTAAACGGTAAGGTGAGTAGCGCCTGAGGAGTCGGTTATTTTTTTAACTTTAAAGCCCTGGATGAACCGACCGATATCCGAATCCACAATCTGTTTTGCGGCAAACGATGGCGGGGTTACCGGAATGACCGCGGGGGCGGTCACTGGGTCGGCGGGGGTCACAGCAGCGGGCGTTGCGCTTGCTGGTGTTACTACGGCGGCAGCCGAAGCGGGTTTGTCGTCGGCTCTGCTCTCGAGCGTGGTAACCACGAGCGGGGCAAGTGCGACGATCGCGAGCGCAATGGAATAAAATTTCTTGTTCAACAACATACAACTACTCCTAGTTTCACAACTCAACTGATTCTCTGGACTCAAGTAGTGCAACGGCCGGGCCAAAAAGATTTTAAGCAGGGGCTGTGGGTGGCGGTCGAAAATTGGCGTCAGTGTTTTGCGAAAGTGCCAAAACTATAGACAGCGGGAATGCCGGTTACATTGAAATTCCTTCAAAGTATTCGCAGTAGTTTCTCCGTATTGCCCAGGTGCCGGGGTCCGTTGTATACCGCTTAAGCGTTTGAGATCTTTAACTATAGAGAAGAAGGAGGACTTACCCCCTATGTCGACTACTATGCAGGTGGAGTTGTTTGAACGAATTAATCCCGAAGAATATCAATCAGTTATATTCTGTAATGATCGTCGAGTGGGCCTGAAGGCCATCATTGCCATTCATAACTCCAACCTCGGGCCGGGCACCGGGGGCTGCCGCATGTATCCTTATAAGGATACGACCGCCGCGGTGGAAGACGTTCTGCGTCTTTCTAAGGGCATGAGCTACAAAGCCGCCATTAGTGGTCTGAAATTGGGGGGCGCGAAAGCCGTTATCATTGGCAATCCAAAGACGGACAAGACGCCCGAGCTGCTCAAGCGCTTTGGCCAATTCGTCGAAAATCTGCATGGACAGTACATTACCGCCAAGGACGTGGGCATTACCGGCGAGGATCTGATGATGGTGCGCGAGCAAACGCGCCACATTCTGGGAATTGAAGGCTTGGCCGGTTCAAGCGGCGACCCGTCGCCCATGACCGCCTTTGGAGTTTTTAACGGCATGAAAGCAGCTGCCCGGCACGCCTTTGGCGAAGCAGCGCTGAAGGGTAAGCGTATTGCGGTGCAAGGCTTGGGCTATGTAAGCTATTCGCTTGTCAGGCAGCTGGTGAACGAGGGAGCAAGCGTGGTTGGCGCGGATGTTGATAATGCGTCGGTCGCGAGGTTTCAGCGCGAATTTGGAATCGACATCGTTTCCCCGGACAATATTCTTGCCGAGAAATGCGATATTCTTTCGCCCAACGCACTGGGGGCCGTGATCAACGCGCAGTCCATTCCTCAAATCCAGGCAAAAGTAATCGCGGGCGCGGCCAACAACCAGCTGGCCACCGACGAAGACGGTTTTGAGCTCATGCGGCGTGGAATCGTTTATGCGCCCGACTACGCCATCAATGCAGGCGGGCTTATCAATATCTATCACGAACGCGGCGGGTATGATGCGGCCAGAGCGATGGATCACACTGGCGGAATCTATCGTACGATTGAAGAGGTGCTTGCACGCGCGGATAAGGAAAATCTTCCCCCGCATCGCATCGCTGACCGCATTGCGGAAGAACGCATTGCCGCAGGTTCTGCCGCGATAAAGGGATAGTTAATGGTGCGTGTGAACGGCGATCGTTTTGGGACACATCGGGTGCTTTCACCCAAAGGTGTGCTACCACAGCAGGCAGATCGTCTCGATGTGTCTTTGCCGCTTTACGACAACGAGCTGCTGATCGATGTTGAAGCCCTGAACATCGACTCGGCAAGTTTTCATCAGATCAAGAAAGTTTGCGGCGCGGATGCCGCAAAAATGCAGGAGCACATACTTGAGCTGGTTAAAAAGCGCGGCAAGCACCAGAACCCGGTGACGGGTTCGGGTGGCATGCTGATTGGAACGGTTAAAGAGCTTGGTCCGAAATTTCTCGAAGGACGCGGCGCCGCGGAACAGGTCAAAGCAGGTGACCGCATCGCGACGTTGGTATCGCTGACGCTTACGCCGCTCGAAATTCGCAAAATCAAGAAGCTTCACCTGGAGCTTGATCGCGTTGACGTCGAAGGGCACGCGATTTTATTTCAAAGCGGCATCTATGCAAAGCTGCCCGGAGATATTCCGGAAAATCTGGCGCTTGCCGTCCTGGATGTGTGCGGCGCACCGGCGCAAACCGCCGCGCTTTGTAAAGCCGGCCAAACGGTAGTGGTGATAGGCGGCGGCGGAAAATCGGGTTTGCTTTGCCTGTATGAGGCAAAAAAAATGGTGGGCGCGGCCGGCAAGACCGTCGGCTTGGACTATGGGGTCGAGGCGCGCGAGCGGATGACGGAATTTCCATTCGTCGACGTGGCCGACCTTTGCGACGCGCGCAATGCCGTAGGTACCTATGAGCTCGTGAAGAAGCTTACGGCCGGTAAAATGGCTGATATCGTTATCAACGTGACCAATATTCCCGATACGGAAATGTCCTGTATCCTTTCCACCAAGCCCGGTGGTATCGTCTATTTTTTTAGCATGGCGACCAGTTTCACGAAGGCTGCACTTGGGGCCGAAGGGGTCGGCGCGCACGTGGAGCTGATCATGGGCAATGGCTATCGCCCGGGTCACGCCGCCATGGCGCTGCAGATACTGAGAGACTCGCCCGAACTTCGGAAGATGTACGAGAACAAATATGGCGCATCTTGACCTCAACCAACAAACTTTGATTGAATGCCGGCGCTTGGCGGGGCAGATCGTATCCAAGGTCAAGCCAGTCATCGATTCCAACTCCAGCGTCAGCATAGAACGCTCAGTCCTGCGCCTGATTGGCGTTGAGGGCTCGGTAAAACAGATGGGAATGGACTATCCGGTGTCCAACTTCATCGTCGATCAGCTGCGTGAAGACCGCGTTTTGTCGCGCGGCGCGCTGTTCTGGTTTGCAAACGCGATGATAAAGACGGGCTCCTCGGTGGAGGAGCTTACCGAAAAACTGGCCAATGGCGAACTGCGCTTGAGTCAAATTGAAAAAGCCAGTCTGTCCGAGATCAAGAAAACGGCTGGAGAGCTTTGTCGCAAGGCGCTTACAAAACTTGCCGAACGCCGCGAGGAACGAAATTCGCTGCGTAAGAAACTCGGCGACCCGATGGATGCGACCTTTCAGAGCAAGCCGCTGGTATACGTTATCGTAGCGACGGGAAACATATTTGAAGACGCAATCCAGGGCAAAGCAGCCGTGGAAGCGGGTGCCAACGCGATTGCCGTGATTCGCTCCACGGCGCAAAGCCTGCTGGATTACGTTCCGGAAGGCGCGACGACCGAGGGATTTGGCGGTACCTATGCGACGCAAGAAAACTTTCGAATCATGCGCAAGGCGCTTGACGAGGCGGGCGAGGCGTCAGGTAGGTATATACGGCTGACTAATTATTCGTCCGGGCTATGCATGTCCGAAATAGCCGCCATGGCTGCAATTGAGCGGCTCGATTTTTTGCTCAATGATGCGATGTACGGAATTCTTTTTCGCGACATCAACATGAAACGCACTCTGATCGATCAGAATTTTTCGCGCATGATTATCGCGTACAGCGACATTACGATTCATACAGGTGAAGACAACTATCTTACCACGGCCGATGCCGTTGAAAACGGGCATCAGGTATTGGCATCCCAGTTCATCAACGAGCGATTTGCCCTTGAAGCGCACATGAAAGAAGAACAGATGGGCCTGGGCCATGCGGCCGAGATGGACCCCTGGCATCCCAATGTGCTGCTGCTCGAAATCGCGCGCGCGCAAATGACCCGCGACATCTTTCCCAAGGCTCCGATCAAGTTCATGCCACCCACGCGGCACAAGGTGGGCGATATATTTTTCAGCCATCTGATGGACGCCATGTTCAACTTCACCGGCGTTTTGACCAACCAGGGCATTCAGCTGCTGGGCATGCCCACCGAGGCGATGCACACGCCGTTGCTGCATGACCGTTGGATGGCCATCAAGGGCGCCAACTATGTCTTCAGCGCCGCCCAGGACCTGGGAAAAGAGATTACCTATAAAAAAGACGGCGTTATCGCCAAGCATGCCAACAAAGTACTCGATGATACGCTTGCCTTGCTTCGTAAAATCGAGCGCGATGGTCTGTTCAAGGCAATTGAAGAGAAGTCATTTGCGAATGTGTCGCGTACCCCGACCGGCGGCAAAGGCCTGGAAGGCGTAATCGAAAAAGACAAAGAATATATAAACCCCTTCTTCGAGTTGCTATGAGCCAGCACGATTATCTCATCAAAAAAGTTGATTTGAAGAGCCTGCGGCCCTACGGCGACATCATGGACGACGGTGTCGTACAGCTGGCTTTCACCTTACCTGTGGCCTATGGCCCCGAGGCTCGAGAGGCCGCAGTTCAGCTAACACAGAAGATGGGTTTCGACGAAGTCAAAGTTGCGACCATGGAGCCGGCTGCCACCGGTTTCGCGTTCTTTGTGATATACGGAAAAATCAAGCACACGGTCGATTACACGAAAATCAAAGTAGTGAAAGTGGAGTCGCCCATCCACACGATGTACGAAACCAACGCGCTCATCAAAGAGAAGATTGGCCGCAAGGTCGTCATTCTTGGCGCCTGTACCGGTTATGATGCGCATACCGTGGGTATCGACGCGATTATCAATATGAAGGGTTTCGCGGGCGATTACGGCCTTGAGCGTTACGAGTGGCTGGATGCTCGTAATCTGGGTGCTCAGGTGCTGAACGAAGACCTGCTTAAACTTGCTGTTGATTCCGGAGCCGATGCCATTTTAGTTTCCAAGGTGGTGACTCAGCACAATATCCACATCAAAGACATGAAGGATTTGATGGATAAGGCCGTGAAAATGGGACTTCGTGATAAGCTGGTCTTCGTAGCCGGAGGTCCGCGCGTAACCCATCAAATGGCGCTCGAATGTGGTTTTGATGCGGGTTTTGGGGTGGGTACCAAGCCCTCGGAAGTCGCCAGCTACATTGTTGACGAGCTGCTGAAAAGGAAGAAAAAGAAGTGAAGTCCAAGCCGAGAAAAGCCACCAAGGAAGCCGGCAGCAGGCTGTCTGCAAGCAACGCAGCGGCGCTGGTACGCGCGCGTCATCGTATCGTGGGGCGTGACGAGGAAATATCCCAGCTCTGGGCGGCGCTATCGGCGGGTCGAAATGCGTTGATTGAAGGCCCAGTGGGTGTTGGCAAAACTGTGCTTGCGCAAGCCGTTGCCGAAGTGCTGGGGCGCAAGGTGATTCGCGTGGATGGCGATTCCCGTTTTACCGAGCAGAAGCTTACGGGTTGGTTTGACCCTTCGTTGGTTTTAAGGAAGGGTTATTCGCAGAAAACTTTCATCGCCGGACCGTTGGTCAAGGCGATGCTGGACGGCTCTATTCTTTTTATCAATGAGCTCAATCGCATGCCCGAAGCTGTGCAGAACGTGCTGTTGCCAGCGATAGACGAAGGCTTGGTACAGGTGCCGCAGCTGGGCGATATTCGCGCGGCAAAGGGTTTTTTAGTCATTGCAACTCAAAATCCACGTGAATTCGTGGCTACTTCCCATCTTAGCGAGGCGCTGCTTGATCGTATGGAATGGGTGCAGCTGCAGTACCAGGATTTTGACCAGGAACGCGAGATTGCGAAACAGGCGTCGGGATTTGGCAAAGAGCCCTATTTGTCGTGGGCGGTCGCACTGGTGCGTCTTACGCGCACGCACCCCAAAATCAAGCGTGGCGCATCGATTCGGGCTGCTATTGCGATTCTGCAGATACTCGAAGGCCGAGCAGCCGACGAGCTCGACGAAAACGCATTCTGGAGTGCCGCAAAACTGGCCCTTCCTACGCGCATTGAGCTGAATACGGCAGAATTCGACGGGGGCTTCGATCAGCAAGTGCAAACGATTTTGCGCGAACTGTGGGACGAGTTAAAAAAAAACTCCCCGATGAGCTCCGCGACTCTTTCGCATTAAGTGTAAAAGTAACCAACGACCCGGCGGAAAAAATTTCGAAGCTGAAAAAGGGCACGGCGGCTTTTATAGCGCCAGAGCTGGTTGACTCCGGTTTGCCAAGCGATGTCTCCGGTTATGAGGTCAAGCCCTCGTGGGACGTCGCGATCCGTTTTCAGGATCTGAAGCGTTTGGGAAATATTCCGCCCAAGGAGAAAGCGGTTCTCAGGCGCCGTGCGATCGAAGGCGTACTGGCGCGGGCATATGACATTCTGGGTGCGGTAATAAAACCCGAGCGCCATCAGATCGTGGACTTCAAAACTTTCATTGAGTCAGGACAGCGCGGTGAGCTGGATGTGCTTTCCACGTTGGACGAGGAGCTCGCGCGCGGGTATTCCCGAAAGACACTTGTGAGTGAGGACGTGTTGCGGTTTGACGCTCGCCTGGAAAGGGACGTCGATATCGCCCTGGTCATGGACGCCAGCCTGAGCATGACCGGTGAAAAAATCGCTTTGCTTGCTGTGTCCACCGCGGTGGTAGCACTGTGCGTAAAACCAACCCGCCTTTCTTTGATGGGCTTTGACTCAAAAGTAAGATGGATTAAGAGGTTTGGCGAGGAGCTGCCGATCGAAAAGCTCGTGGAGCGGGTGCTCGAGCTGCCTGCCGGTGGTTTTACCAACATGGAGCTGGCACTGAACGAAACAGCCGTTGCTCTGAGCCGACAGAACAAGGAGCGAGCAAACGTAATTCTGATCGGTGATGGAAAATACACCGAAGGCGGCGACCCATCGCAGCTGGCTGAGCGCTTTCGACACTTGAACGTGCTTAAAATAGGCCGCGACCAGGCGGGCCGGGATCTGATGCTTGAGCTTTCCGCTCGTGGACAGGGCAAATTCTTTGAGGCGCGCCGCATCTCAGACCTGCCGCGCACCATGTATGGCGCCATGAAAAGGTTGCTGCGGTGACGCAGTGGCGTTAGCTTGTTGACCAATGGAAAAACTCATCGTTACCTGTGCGATCACGGGCGCCGAAACGACCAAAGAACAGAATCCGGCTTTGCCGACAATGCCAGAGGAGCAGGCCCAGGCGGCATATGACTGCTGGAAGGCTGGCGCCGCAGTTATCCATCTGCACGTGCGCGATGATTCGGGGCGGCCGAGCCAATCCGTGGAGCGTTTTCAGGATACGATCGAAAAGATCAGAAAGAAATGTCCGGTCATCATCCAAATTTCCACGGGCGGCGCTGTGGGCGAGAAAATCGAAAATCGCGCGGCACCGCTCAAGCTCAAGCCCGAAATGGCCAGCTTGAACACGGGTTCAATAAATTTCGGCGATGAAATATTTTTGAATTTGCCCAAGGACGTTGAATTTCTGGCCACGCGGATGAAGGAACTGAAAATTCGTCCCGAGATAGAAGTTTATGATTACGGGATGCTGGAGTATTCGCTCAAACTCATGAAAAATGGGGTAATACCCAATCCCTCTCATTTTCAGTTCGTCCTTGGAACGGGCCATGGAATATCCGGTGAGTCGCGGAACCTCTGTCGAATGGCTGATGCGCTGCCCGAAGAGTGTTCCTGGACGGCGGCTGGCATAGGACGGTATCAGCTTCCGGTTGCTGCTCAGGCCATTGTTATGGGTGGCCACGTTCGCGTCGGTCTTGAGGACAATGTTTTTTGGTCCAAGGGTGTCCTGGCCAAGAGCAACGCACAGCTGGTTGAACGGGTGAGTCAGCTTGCGGCAATGCTGCAGCGGCCGGTAGCAAACGTCGAAGAAGCCAGAAAGTTTCTATGTCTGGGCTAAAGTTGGCGCTGGCTGACGTTGAGCAGGCGCGTGGCGTCCTGGGAAAAATGTTGGATACGACGCCTTTGCTTCCCAATCGCTGGCTGTCGGAACGGCTGGGCTGTCAGGTATTTCTGAAACTCGAGAACATGCAGCCCATTGGCTCGTTCAAGATTCGTGGGGCTACCTACAAGATATCGCGCCTGGCGCCGCAACAGCGGCGCCGTGGCGTAATTACAGCGAGCGCTGGAAACCATGCGCAAGGCGTTGCCTGGGGGTGCGCACAGTTCAAGACCAGGGCAACGATAGTCATGCCGGTGAATGCACCGCTTACGAAGGTGCAGAATACCGAGGCGTTGGGCGCAAAAGTAATTCTACAAGGCGACAACTATGACGAGGCGCACGCGGTTGCCCGCAAGTTCGCGGCTAAATCGGGCGCGATTTTCGTGCATCCCTATGAAGACCTTGATGTCATGGCCGGGCAGGGAACCGTGGGCCTCGAAATAATCGAGCAGTTGCCGGACGTGGATGTGGTGATCGGATCCCTGGGCGGGGGCGGCCTGATGGCGGGTGTTGGCACTGTAATAAAGGAGTTCAAGCCGCGCACCACGGTCGTTGGAGTACAAGCCAGCGGTTCACGTTCGCTGGTTGAGTCACTGGCGCATAAAAAGATCGTCGCCACGGGTATGGCCGATACCTTTGCGGACGGCATAAAGGTCATGCGCGCGAGTCCGGGAATGCTTGCGATTCTGATGCCGCTGGTCGACCTCACGGCCCATGCCGACGACGAGTCCATTGCTGCCGCGGTATTGACGTTAATGGAAAAAGCCAAGGTGGTCGCCGAAGGAGCGGCCGCCCTGCCGCTGGCCGTGCTTGAGCAGATAAAGGGTCGTTTTAAGGGCAAAAAGGTAGTGCTTATTATCAGCGGGGGCAATATTGACGTCAATGTCCTGTCGCGGATAATCGATCGTGGCCTGATTCGGGCTGGTCGTCGCGTCAGGGTAAACGTATATATCTCTGACCGCCCCGGGTCGTTGAATCGTCTGACGGCATTGATTGCGGAACAAGGCGCAAACATATTGCAGGCAATTCATGATCGCGATACGCCGGCCACTGGTATCAGCGAGACCACTGTAGAGCTGACGCTCGAAACCCGGGGTCCGAAATACAGCGAGGATCTAATCAAGGCGTTGCGCGGACAAGTTGCGCGACTGGAAGTTTTACATTAGGAGGAGACTATGAAGCTTGCAAAAGGCGAGAAGCGGCCGATCGGGCCGACAGTAAAAGTTGAACTCGACCTGGAACGGGAGGTTGCGGACCAGCTGTTTCAGATGGAAAAATATACGAAGATTTCCAAGTCAGAAATCGTGACTACCGCGCTGCTGCGGTTTATCTCGGCCCATAAAGATTATTTCCCAGATTCCAGGGGCAACTGACAACCTGTTCATTCGGCTTGGAATTCAATACCGATGTCCAACAGGCGGTCGTGCAGGGCGGACTTCATCTGATTTGCCTCATTGAGGTCTTTTACCGCGTCGCCCGTATTGGGTGCGGCCAGAGAGAGTTCCCAATGTGGAGCCGGGTTTGAGATAGAAGCGGGTTTCCAGGCCAGATTTAATTTCACGTTATCCAGGCCCAAACTGGCAATGCCAGCTGCGTCGGCATTAACCGCCAGGAAAATTTTCGTTGGTGTGGCCGACAGAGCGTCTTCGGAGCCTTTGACTTTGTCAGCATTACTGAAAAATTTGATAACGCCCGCGGCCGAAAGCTCATCAAGAGTCGCGTCGTCATCGAGCTCCATGGATGGCTTGACGTCGCGTACGAGGGCCCAATCTTTCTTGAACTGGGAATAGGGTGAAGCCTGCGTAACCTGAACGGATAAGGATCCAATGCCCTTGGCCGAAGTCAGGTTTCCCGAGAGCAGTGACGTGGTTGGTGAGGAGCCGTCAGTTGGGGTCGTTTTCTGAGAAGACGCATTTGACAGCTTTGAAACGCTGGGTGCAAGCGGGCTGCATGCGCCAGCAATCAACCCAGATAATAGTATAAGTCCTAATCTTTCGAAGCCGTTTTGTTTTTTCATAAAAACAGGCCTCCTTCCCGGGAAGGGGCATTATCAAGTCTCATGCCAAAGCCAAACAATCGATTCATAAGACGTATTTTGAGACGGTGCCATAGACGTTTCGTTTAGGTTTTTGACACCTGTAAAATCCGCACACGGATATGAGCCCTTGCTTAAGCTCAAATGCCTATGGCATGGAACATGCTCTGGGAGCCACTGTGCAAATACACAAACTAGCGGCGCTGCTTGGATCGCTTGCTTTCGTCGCGGGCTGCGCGAACGATCATTCCAAGGATAAGAGAAATGCCGATCCGGTGTTTCAAAAGTTGGGCGCCGTAGCGTTGAGCGTCGACCTGTCGGCGACGTCAAGCCTGGACACCTGCGATCAGAATACCGCAGTTTCGCTTCTTGATCGGCAGATCGAGCCGACGGCTTCGCATGCTAGCCAGATGTGGGAATGTTGCCAGTACCTCTATGCCTGCAGCCCGATTACACAGGGTTTCCTGAAAAATGCGTTTCAGGCCGATGCTACTATTCGTATCGGATATGCAGATCTGAAAAAGCTCAAGGTGCCGCAGATCGGCGACAAAATCGGCGGCATGTATTTGCCAAAAACCCGAAGCGTTTTCCTGGATGTGAATCTGAAAACTCCGCGCCAGGCGTGCGTGATGCTGCTTCACGAGGTTGTGCATGCATTTGATCCTATTGCGCACGAAGGCGAAGAATCGCTGCGAACCGAGTTTCGTGCCTACTGGTATCAGACGGCGCTCACCGACGAACTGCTAAAGACGGCGGGACCCCTGGGTGACGATGCCC
>JACQAW010000227.1 GCA_016194725.1 Deltaproteobacteria bacterium | reverse complement strand
TGCACTAGTCGCGCCTCTGCCCGCCGATTACAATAGTTTGCAAGGTGGCGTCAGGGCGCGCGCCAGCGGCCTGATGACGCGAGATTCCGCCGACATCGGGCACCCACATGGCCCCCAGCGCCGACGGGGGTCGAAGCCGCGGTGCCGGCCTCACGAATCGGTCCCAGGGGGAATGTTTCATGACGACCGCGGCCGTGGCCAGTCCGCTGAGCGCCAGATACCAAAGCAGCATGTTGAGCGAGTTGGGCTGGCCATTGCGATAAGCAGCGTCGGTATCCGAACCCAGGTAAGTGCCAAGCAGACTGAGCAAGCCATTGGAACCGGGCTCAGCCGAACTTTCGCCCAGATACTTGCCCAGCTGAAAACCGTTGGCGCGTGCGACACGTTCTTTCAGGATGCGGTTCACCTCGGTGTAGCCCCGAAATTCGCCGCGGGGTTGCACCGTTGCCCACGCCACTGACGACGAAAGAAGAAATAATAAAAGCGGTGTTCTCACGGCGAACCCCCGCCCAGGCGGCTATTTAACCACAGATAAAGCTCCTGACGCTCAGTGCTGGGCATGTCGCGTTTATAGGGCATGCGAAAACCAGGGTCGCCGCTGGTGATGCGCGCGAGCATCTGCTCGAAGGTTTTTTTCGCGGGCACCATTTTTTGCTCGTCGTCCAGATGCGGGAACCCCGACGTGCCGTCGGAAAAAACCATCCAGTGGCTCAGGTCAAGACCTGGGTACTGATCTGTTGAGCCGTGGCAGGTCACGCATGAGTGATTGAGAATCGAGGCCACGCGGCATGGCGTGCCGCCCGTGCCATCTTCATGGCCCGGACGATGGTCCAGGCATTTTTCGGTACTGCCGTTTGGCGTACTGAAAGCCCGCGAGAGCACGATTCGCGCGGCCGCCTTTTTAACCGCGGCCACCGAGCCCAGCCTGAGATTGTCGCGAAACTCGTCTGACAGATAGTCAAGGTAATCGCCGTCGACCAGCTGGTTATCGGCCACCAGATACTCGAACAGACGCTTGACGAGGCAACGCCGCACCTCAGGCGCGGTTTTCAGAAATCTGTACAGGTCGGGCAAATCGTTGCCGTAAAAATTTCGCGAGATCTTTTGCGTCGAACGTATGAAGCCCACGTTCCAGGGATGCGCGCCATCGGGCCCGGGCTGCCAGTTCTTCACGTAGTCAGCCAAAGGCATGCGCGAGCGGTCGTCAAAACGAATGTTTTTCGAATCCGAATAGTTGTTGAAATTAAAACCGTAGTTGCGAAAAAAACCGGCCATCGGATCAAGCTTGTAGTGGCAGGCGAAACACGAGGGGTTCGACGCATGCTTGTCGCCGGCGTGGACGTCGGGGTTCTCGACGTTCACCGGCGTAAGATCGTCGCAGAAGTAACGTTTCAGCACGTACGCCGCGCGTTTGCGGTCAAAATTCGTCGACGAGTTGGGCAAAGTGCGCTGTACCGTGCGGGTAAACTGCGTGTGCTCGTATTCCAGCTTCAGGGGCGACAGGTCCAGCGCGCGAATGTCGGCAACCGTGCCGGGATGGTAAAGCCCGGGCTCCAGGTTTGCCAGCATCGTGAAAAAAAGCTCGTTCTGCGCGATGATTTTCTGCAGCCCCGATGCAAAGTCATACTTCTCGGCTGGACGGTTGCAGGCATCGCGCGCCTGCCCATACCAGTTCTTGTCGCCCATGACGGTATTGCCGAAACCACCGGTGAGATTGAGTACATTCGAAAAAATATATTTGAATGCGTGGTTACCGAGCTCGGTGCAGATCTCTACCGTACGTTCCGGCGGCGTGCTTTGGGCCAGGGCCAGGATGCGGCGCAGGTCAGCTTGAATATTGCGCGTAACTTTCCTGCGCAAGACTGCTGGGTCAAGTTTCTCATCGCCGGACTCCATCTTGCGGGGCTTGAGCAGCGGGCCGATATAATGATGCTGGGGAATATTGAACAGGTCAAAATAATCGCCGCCCGTGAGCACGCTGGCTGCCGACGCCACGGCCTGCGGCAGCTCATAAACCAGGTCTTCGTAGTTGCCGTTTTCCTTCTTGATGCGGTCCAGGCGAAAGCCCAGAAACGCCATATTGAAGCCCAGGATCGTGTCAGCAAAGCGGGGGTCGGCCACGAACTGCTCGACCACTTTTTCACGTCCCAGGGCAAGCAGGGCCTGGGAATCTTCGCCAGGCTTCAGGCCTTCGCCGCCGCGCAAGGCGCGAGAGGCTTTTTGCAGCCACCACTGGTCGGTCCAATCCGTTGCGCGCCCCGGCGCAGCCGAAAGAAGTAGCGCAACTCCCAAAGAAAAAGCCGCCCAATTCGGTAGTCGCACGCATCCCCCTCAAGACTCGCCTGTACCCGTGCCAAAATCACTAAATCAGACCCCTCGCCGCTGTCAATTGCCATTGTCCCGGGGTTACAATCACTGGGGTGAAAGTCCAAGCTCAAACGACGTCCACCCGCCTGCCCCGCCTGGATGGCATTCGTGGAGTGGCCGTGCTGCTCATCCTGCAACTCCATCTGCTGAACATCCCCGAAACAAATCGGCTGGCTCGGGCGCTGAGCAGCGCGGGTTGGATCGGCGTCGATTTGTTTTTCGTGCTTTCGGGCTTTCTCATCACCGGAATTCTGGTTCGCTCCCGGTCCCGACCCGGTTATTGCTCGAATTTTTGTGCGCGGCGGGCGCTACGAATGTTTCCGCTCTATTTCGCTTATCTTTTGGCCTATTACCTTTTTGTCATTCGTCTGGGTTTGGTTAAATTCGATGCGGCAAGGTCGGCCCAGGCCGCGCATGAGTTGCCGTGGCTGTGGTTTTATGGAACAGGTATCCTGATCGCTAAAACCGGCGGCTTCCTGACCGCCTCGTTGAATCATTTTTGGACGCTGGCCGTCGAAGAGCACTTTTACCTGCTCTGGCCGGCGCTTGTTTTTTTGTGTCCACCGGCGCGCCTCAAGTGGCTCTGCGTGCTCGGCGTTGGGCTGGTCGTGGGCCTGCGCGTAGTGATGCTGGCGTGGGGATGCAGCCCATTTGGCCTGCACGTGCTGACGCCGTTTCGCATGGACGGTTTTCTGGTGGGCGGGGGCCTGGCTCTTTTAATAAACCACGAGCAGGCGCATGCGCGCTTGCGCACACCGGCGCGTGTCGTTGCCTGGCTCTGCAGCGCCGCGCTGCTGACCGGAGCCGTCCTGAATGCCGGCTTGAACTGGGGCGATGCTTGGATGCAGAGCGCGGGCTACACCCTGCTGGCTTTCGGCTTTGCGGGGCAGATTGCGTGCGTGCTGCTGGCTCGACCCGGAACTCTTTGGGCGCGGTTATTTGAGCACCCCGCGCTCGGTTCCCTGGGCAAGTATAGCTATGCCCTTTATGTCCTGCATGTGCCAATCAATATCGCGCTGGGAAGGTTATGGCCCAGCTCGACTCTTGAAAATCTGCCTGGCGGCTGGGTAACGGCTACCCTTGTGCACGCCACGGTAACTTGCATCGTCAGCGTTTGTCTTGCCTTGGCCAGCTGGCACATTTTGGAGAAGCATTTTCTACGGCTCAAGGAAAACTTCCGCGCTTTTTGACATACGGAACCGGCGACTCGCACCTGGACTCGTTGGCGCCGGGGTTGCGCCAGCCCATGCAGGCCTGGCAACCTTCGCGGGTCCAGAAATAGGAACGCGTGCCTGGGCTGGCCGCGCACATGGCGCTGCAGCCATAGACCGCGTCTTTTTTGTAGTCGATAAAACCCTTGGCATAGCAATCATGCACCGGCTTTCGCTGGCCATCGCAGTCGATGAGCTTGTCGTTGTGCGTAATGCCACCCAGATGCAAAAGCTCATGCAGGGCCGTACTCGCGATGCTCTCAGGCGAAGTGGTTTGGCGCGGATCAGAGGCCACCAGATAAATGTCATCAGGCGTGGCCACGTTGAAAAAAGCGCCGGCTCTTTTTTGCTTCGTGAGAATGTCCTGAACCCGGTCTTCGCACTCCCTGCCCTCAGCTCCGCCCACGAGCTGCCCACAAACTCTTTCATAAAAACCGGTACCGGGCACGAGCGAAAAACCATCGAGCCCGCCCAGGCAGTTCAGGCGAGGGCGGCGCTCGGCGATGCGCGCGGCCAGGCGACGGGCAACATTGGGGTTGAGTTCGCCCAGGCATCTGATTTCCGAAAGCATCGCATTTACGGCAGCCTTTAAAATTTCAAGCGTCCGGGGATCCGTTCCGCAGCTGGTCGTGTCGATGCGAAACCCCTCGGGCAAAAACAGCTCGCCCTGCTCGGAATCTTCGCACTCCAAATTGGTATAGCCCGTGTACCGGGTCGCCTCCAGATCCAGAATTCCATCCAGAAACTTTCCGCAAGCCGCAATATCCCATGCGCCCTGCCGCGCATGCCCCGCCTTGCGCAGGCACTCGGCATACTTTCGCGCTGGTGAGCCAGCCAGCGCCTGCGGCTGGGTGCTAAATCCGAAAACCGCCGCGGCCATGACCAGAAAAAACAAGGCTCTAGAAAACGCCATGCACTACTCCTTCAAATGATGGCCCATTGTCGCCAATCCCATCGGGGTGCGCAAGCTGTGTCCCGAGCGACACACGGCTGACTTTTCGTGTTTCGATGTTCAACTTTCGTACACGTGACGCTCCGAAGGCAGACGTCCCGCAAGTGCACGTGCCAGCGCAAACCAGTCATCAGTCCAGATCACTATCCGTGGATTCGCCCCGTAATTCCTGCAGTTGGCGCCGCTCGTGACCGATATGGGGCCGAGCCACTGTGGCATGACGCTTGAAATAGTTTACTGAGAGAGAAAGAGGAGATTTATCAGATGAGGACTTTTAACCGACTGAGCACCAGCTTGTTTTTGATTGGCGGCCTCGCCAGCGTCGTGACCTTTGCCACGGGCTGCGTCGAGCCCATGGCCCCGGTGGCGATCCACAATATTCAAATCCATGCTTCAATCATTCGAAGCACGGTCAGCCCCAATCCCGACCCCAGTTACAATAACATCGGCAATATTCAGATCATCTATACGGCGCCTAACGACGGAAACCTGAGCTATGACAGCGATCAGGATTCGACGAACCCGGGCAAGGGACTTACCGTAGCCGGGGGCCAGGCCAACGCGCTCTTTTCGGTGCCAGCCAGAACCGATGACAACGGAGACTCGGTGTATCCCATCGCGAAAGACTTCAGCCCCGAGCTGCTTTTGTTCAACGACGACTACCTGCTGCTGGCCGCGGCGCCCGATCCCGCCAACCCACCCTCGATCCTGGGCAACACCCTGCGCGTCAACGTGATCTTTGACATCGATCACCCGGAACAGGACACGCCGGCGTGGCAGCTGGCGACACTGCTGCTCAAGCACTTCACGAAGGACCCTTTCGGCAATGCCTCAAAAGACAGGGCCTTGGTGGCAACCGAAGAGCTGCGCGACGCCGCTCGAAAAGCAACCAACGCCATTGCAAGCCCGGTGAACCATGGCAGTGATTCCAAGATGCGAGCACTCTGAAACCTGAACCTCACGACCCTTTGCGAAGCAGCAAGGGGCGTGAGCTCAGAACTTCGCCTTCGCGCGTGGTCACATGTCAATCACTGAGACTTCGACGCTCCCAGCTCGATTTGCTTGATATAAAAAAAAGCCAAGGTGGGAAACAGCTCAAAATGGGCGATGCGAGGGCTCAGCAAAAACGTGTTTCTCTTATGTACCAGAGGCACGAGCACCACCGCTTTTTCAAGCGCCAGGCTCTGTGCTTCATGAAGCACCTGTTTGCGCCTGGTCAGCTCGGCAGAGCCTTCGGCCGCGCGAACAGCCTGGTCAAAACCGGAGTCTCGCCAGCCCATGAGATTAAAACCACTGTCGCTTTCGAGCATCTGAAAAAAACCGGTGGCATCGGGAATATCGGCGGCCCAGCCCGAAAGAAAAAGTTCGGCGCCTGTTTGCCGCAGGCGTGCCCGAAAATCTTCTCCATCCCCGACTTCGATTGCCCGTATCAGCAGACCCAGATGGTCCACCAGCGCGTCGCGCACCGCGAAGCCAAGTCCGCTGTGCCGCGCGGGATAAAGGAACGTCACCTTGCGGTCAAGCGAGGCCAGCTCGTCATGTGCCTTTTTTACGTCATAGCCCAGCCCCGCCGGCGCGAACTCGGGCAAGCCAACAGGCACCAGTCCCACGGCTGGCCGCGCCTCGTCCGGCATTTTACCGGCAATCTCGTTTGGGTTTATCGCCATGGCCAGAGCGCGCCGATAACGCAGGTTTCCACCCAGCGCTGTCGCAAGATTAAAGCCCAAATACATCACGTTCAGTCCCGGAAAGTCCGCGCGTCGCCACCCCAGCTCTTCGCGCGCCAGCAAAGTCTTGATCTGGGCATTGCTCGCCTGCTGCACGATATCGATCTGGGCTGCTGCCGCAAGCTCGGCGCGCTTATTCAAATCTTTCTCGATCAGCACGCGCACTTTCGCGACCTTCGGCACCTCACCGTAGTAGTGCGCGTTGCGCTCCAGTGTTAATTCATGCCCTTTGCGACGCGCGGCGATTCGATACGGGCCCAGGGTCACCACCTTGTCGGGATCAAAGGCCCGCTTGCCGTATTTCTTTATGAGATCCGCGCGCTGCGGAAAAGTAATGTAGAAATACATGAAACTTGCGAAATGCCGCATGGGACGCCTGAGCTTGACCAGCAAAGTATGATCGTCGGTGGCCGTGACCCCGAGCTTTGCGGCATTTTTGAGCTGGCCACTCCTGAACTCCGGCGCATTTTCAATGTCGTTGAGAAAAAATGCGTAGCCGCTTTTGGTCGCGGGATCGAGCACGCGCCGCCAGGCAAAAACAAAATCACCGGCGGTCAGCGGCTTGCCATCGCTCCACACCACATCTTTTCTCAGATGAAAAACAAAACTTCGGCCACCATCGAGGGCCTCCCAGCTACTGGCCAGCGCGGGAACAGGTTGTCCCTCGGAGTTGAGCTGCACCAGGCCCTCCATCATATTGAACATCAGCAGCATATCGCCCATGAACTCGTTTTTCTGGGCCCAGTCCAGCAGCCCCGGGTCACTGGCCACCGAATAGCGCAGCACGCCCTCGTCAGTGGCTGCGCCGCACGGCCAAAGGGGCAGGGCGACGCTCGTGACCGCAAGCACCGCGAATGCGAGCAATCTACCCACGAAACACCTGCTCGGCCTGATAGGAATGTATCGCACGGCTGGTATAGGTGAACAGACGCCCGGGAATCAGATCGCAGAGCTTGTCGCGCACCGGCGTAAGTACGGGGCTGGACAGCTGGCCGATGGCGCCGATAAAACCTGAGCGGCGCGAAATATCGGCAACGCGATTCAAACGCAGCAACTCGAAACGCCGAAACAGCTCCATGACGTCACGCGGTTTGTTTAGAAGTTGCCCCAAAATGAGCGCATCCTCGAGCGCCATGCAACCGCCCATTCCCAGATTGGCCGGAATGGGGTGAACCGCATCGCCAATGAGCACCACGCGCCCGCGGCTCCAGCGCGCGTAAGGCTCGCGGTCATAAGTATCCGAGTGTAAAAGCGCATCCAGTGGCGTGCGCGCGATCAGCTCCACCACCGGCCCGGCCCAGCCTCCAAACCGTTTCAGCAATGCTTCTTTCTGCTCGCGCGCGGTGCCTCGACCGCCCTGCGGCTGGTTAATCGTGGCATACCAGCACACGCGCCCCTGCCCCATGGGCAAAATTCCAAAGCGCTGTCCCGGACCCCAGATCTCAAAAAAGTTTCCGTCCGCCGCACAAAGGTCAGCAGCCTCGGCAATGCCCCGCCAGATCGCATAACCCTTGTACCGCAGCGACACCTGGCCCTGCACATACTGGCGCAGCACGGATCTGATGCCGTCAGCACCAATGACCACGTCATAAGGCCCGCGTTCCCCATCCTTGAAAACAAGATAGGCTCCTTCGTCGGCTTCGCGAATTCCCAGGCAATGCTGCCCCGTCTGAATCCTCAACCCTCGCAGCCGCGACAGCAGCGCCTCGTGCAAATCCACCCGCCGCAGGGCAATAGCGGGAGTTGAAAATTTTTCGGTGGGAATTTTCATAACCACTTTACCGCCGGCCAGGCGCACCGAAAGAAGCTCGAGCGGCCCGCTCTTGAGCACGCATTGGTCAAGAACGCCCAGCTGCCGCAGAACGCGCGTGGCGTTGGGCCAGAGCGCCATACCCGCGCCCACCCCTTTGATTTCAGAGCTGCGTTCAAAAACTTCAACGTGATTTCCACCGTCCGCGGCAGCAATCGCGGTTGCGAGACCGCCGATTCCGGCGCCCACGATTGCAGTTTTCCGATTCTTCATTTGACTTGATTCTGCCGGCTCCTTAGTGTTTTTCAAAGGTGAAAAGCTTACTTTGCAGTTCATTTCTGATTTTCATTTCGGGCTGCGCCGGCCTGCACCAGGGACCCGAATTTCAACGGACAGCCTTTGACGCCTTCAAACACGAAGCCGTGAACATCGAGCCCCTCAGGCTCGCCCACCCCATCGTACTGCTTTCGGGGGCACGGGCCCAAGCCGCCTGGCTTGAACAGATCGACTCGGCTGGCCCCGACGACGTCATCGAGATCGCGCAATTTTACGTGCGTCCGGGTCGCATGCTCAGCCATCTCAGGCAACATCTGCTGAGCAAGTTAAAACAAGGCATCCGGGTCAAACTCAAGCTCGATTTCATGTTTTCGGTCTCGGCCCTGCATGAGTTCGACTCCCTGACCAGGTTTCCCAACTTCACGCTCGAGATCGTCAACGCGCCCGATGCCGAGTTCATCGAATTCGTTGCCGACACCTATGGCGTAAAAGATGCCGCCGATCTCATCGATGCGGTCATCTCGGACGATCTTGCGCGGCTGCGGCAGGCACTGGCCGGCTCAAAGCTTGCGCCCGCGCTCGAGCAGCTGCCTTCGGCAACGCCTGCTCCCGAGGTGCTGCTCGGGCTCGTGCTCAAAAAAGTGGTGGCCGAAACCGGCTTCTTCAAGCTGCTCAAACTCAAAGCGCGCCTGCAAACCATGGCCAGCCGCTTTCACGACAAGTACCTGATCGTACGGCGCAAGCCCGGTAGCCCATCGACCCGCCCCACCACCCTGGCCATCGGTGGCCGCGGCTGGGCCGACAGTTTCAATGAAGAAGAAAGAAAGCCCGGCTCGCTGTACTACTCCGACCTCGATGTTACCTTTGAGCTGGCGAAAGCCCCGGTTGCCCCGAATATCCCGAATCCCAATGAAACCCTGCCGGCCTTGGCCAGCTTTGCCAAGGGCGACCTCGTAAAATCGGCGCGCGTATTCGAGGACAATATGATCGCGCTCATTGGCAGCGCCCGGCGCGAGCTCAGGATCTTCACGCCCTACTTCACCCCCACCGCCCGCGTGCTGGAAGCCCTGACCCTGAGTGCCGGCCGGGGAATTCAAATCTCGGTCTTCACCAACTCGGTGGGCTCGTCTGACGTTCCACTCGTTCCCATTTTCATGTACGAGCAGCTCGCAAACTGGTCACGGGCCATGGGACCCGCTTTCAAGCTATTCACCTTTGACGGCGCGCCTGGTGCATGCCTGCACGCGAAACTTACCGTTGTGGACGACGAGCTGAGCGTGCTGGGAAGCGGCAACTGGGACTATCGCTCCTTTCTCTTCGATTCCGACTCGTTTGTCGCGGTCCAGTCGCAAAGCCTGGCACGCGAACTTGAAGACAAACTGGTCCATCCTGGCTATGCCAAATGGCAGGAATGGACCGCCGACGAGCTGGCTACGGCCTCTGAGCGGCTGCGCCAGCTCGTGCCCGAAAAACCGCTTCAGGATGCATTGAATTTCCTGGGCCAGGACTCCGTGCGCAAGCAGCTTTAGCGAGTGGCTTCCTGATTTTGAGCTACACTTGAAGCATGAGTGCGCCGGGTTCGGTTGTCGAAAAAGAATTCCATCTTCCGTACATCGACGGGCTGCGAGGCATCGCCATCCTGCTCGTGCTTGTCGCGCACACCTGGGCTGAGACCGGCGCAAAAGCCTTGCCGTCGGGCGGCCTCACCTGGCTGGGAAGTTACGGCGGGTTTGCCTCAAGGGGGGTTGAGCTCTTTTTCATTCTCAGCGCCTTTACGCTCTTTGCCTCGGGCAGCCGGCGCATTCAAAGCGAGCCACGGCCCGTATACTCGTTTTATATTCGGCGGCTGTTCCGAATCTTTCCGCTCTGGTGGCTGGCCACTCTTTTTTATGGCTGGCAAAAAGGGGCTGGCGCGGCTGAGCTTTTGCTTTCCGCCACGATGCTGTTTGGTTTTTTTCGCGACGTGCCGCGCTTTGACGTGGTGCCAGGGGGCTGGTCGCTTTTCGTCGAAGAATCGTTTTATGGTTTCATGCCGCTGGTCTTGAGAAAAATAAACGATTTGCGAAAAGCAGTTATTTTTCTGGCCGCGACCTGGCTGCTCAGCTACGCCTGGTCTTTTGGCGCAAGAGCTCTGGACGTACCCAACAAGCAGGGTTTCATCATCTATTTCCCTTTGAGCCATTGGCTTTGCTTTGCTATTGGCATTCTGCTGTTCCACTTTCTTCGCACTGAGCGGTATTCCGCGGCACTTCGCAACCGCGGCTGGCTGCTCAGCGTGGCGGCAGGGGCGTTGCTTGTCGCGCTGCTGCCCCATGGCCATCGCGCTTCGTCGGCGGCGTTCGCGCTGCTTTTTATCGCGGCCTGGGCCGAAAACGGCCCGGTGGCTTACGTTACTCGCAGCGGCTGGCTCATGCAGTTCGGCAAAGCCTGTTACAGCATCTATCTTTTTCACTTTGCGCTTCTGCCCATGGTTTGCCGTCTGCACTGGAGTTTTGCCCCCACGTTGGC
>JACQAW010000226.1 GCA_016194725.1 Deltaproteobacteria bacterium | reverse complement strand
CATTGAGATTAGCCATGAGTATTGCTCATTTGGACGCCCTCAGGCGCTTCAAAACCCGGAATGGGTTGCTGGTCCAAACCTGCCGGTAATTATTTTCAAAAAACTCACCCAGCTGCAACCAGGATGTCATGGCCTTGGTATCGATAAAAGAGACCTCGGTCTGATCGTGTATTACGATCCAAGCTGGCGGCGCCGCGAACAGGTCTTTTCTGAATTTTTCCAGAATCCGTCCCGGCGCGGGCACCATTCCCAGATGAAAAATAAATGGCGCATTGCGGTAGCTTTCGTGCCCCGTCAGACCATATATTACCGTCGCATCGGGATAAACGAACAGGCTCTCGCCAGCACCGACATTATGGCTGATGAAATCAACCGCTGCATCCAGCCCCTCGCCAATTCGCCGGTCACAGCGCCAGCCCCGAAACGCCTCAGTTTTCAACGCGTAATCGCGAAGTACGACGGGGCGACGCCAGCTCCAGACCTTCGTATTAACCGTTTTATAAACTGACTCCACGGTAAATAGCGCCGTAAGCGCGATAGTCAGGCCCACCAGCATAGCCCCTTGCAGCCGTTTTCGCTTCAATAAGTTGATTAGCGCAAAGCAGTACGCCATTTCCAAGGCAAGCAGGCATAGGTTGTTGGAAACTAGCATCGAGCCCGTCCAGCTTGTGAAAATTGAGATGGCCAGCAATCCAGCCAGCAGCGTGAACAGCTCGATGTTTTTCCGAAAAAATTTCAGTCCAAGCGCCGGCACCGCTCCGAAAAGCGCCAGCAGCAACATCGTGTAGGGGGTGCGCACGCTCACGCTCATGATCCTGCGAATATCTCCCATACGGCCGCGCGTCGGAAAAGCGACGAAAGTCTGGTAATAGTATTCCGCCGGCGATTTAAGCGCGAGCAGCACTACTCCCAATACCACTACGCAGCCCAGTAAATAAACCGCGACCAAACTTGGGCGCACTCGCGAAACAAGCAGCACCACCAGCAGTACGCAGGCCGCCGAAGCCCCAAAATTGGCTTTGACCATGAATGCCGCGGTAACCGCGCCGCCAGCCGCGAATGCCAGCGCCGCTTTTACGAGCTCATTCTTTGAGGTGCGCAGCAGCTCGCAGGCCAGTACCGCAAAGATGACAAAGACCGCGGCGTTCTGGTCATACCAGGGGTGCGACACCGGGCCATAAAAACAAAACGAACCCAAAACGGTAACCAGCCCAGCCTGCCAAAGCGGCAATCGGCGGCGGGCGATAACGAAAGTCATGGTCAGCGCCAGCGCGTTTACCGTGAGCAAATGGGCTTGAATCGCAGTTTTCGTGAAACCGAAGAGCTTGAAATAAATCGCATGCATCAGCGGATGCAATGGCCCCGCGCTATAAAAGAAATCAGTGTAGGGAGCCTGGCCCCGGGCTATTCGGTAGCCCGCATCCATGAAGGCCGACATGTCGAAAAAATCCAGGACTGCCAGCGCGTTCCTGGCCAGATAGACCGAGCTCAGAACCAGGATCGGCAGAAACACCGCGGCGTCACGCCATTTGCTGTCCTTGAGCGCGAGCCTGTGTTTCAAACTCGGGCTTCCTGCCGGCTCGATCGCGTGGGAACATGCTTGCGTTTCAAGTCATACTTCGTCATCTGCACCAGGTGTTCCACCACGTTTGCTCCGAATTTTTCGCGCATCATCGAAAGAAAAGCCGGGCTCGTATAATATTCCTTGAAAGCCTTGTCGCGAAACGCGAGCACTTCGGCGCCGGATAAGGTGGCTGTTGGCAGCGGCAGCGTTTCAAAAGCGTGCTGCGAATAACCAAGCCAGTCTTCGGGCAACGGCAAATTGTTCTGCAAGGCCAGCGTGTATAGCTGCGAGCCCGGATACGCCATCGCGCTGTAGAAGTTGGCCCATTCCGTATTCAGGCGCAGCGCCATATCAAGAGTTTCCTGCATGCTCTCGTTCGTGTCGTCAGGCAAACCAAAGATATAGTTCGCGCAGACATAGATTCCGGCGGCGCGAATTTTGGAAACGACCGCATCAATATCAACGTCTCCAAAACGACCCTTTTCGACTCCGTCGCGCACCTGCTTGCTGCCCGATTCGATTCCAAGTGCCAGCCAGCGAAAACCGGCCTGCTTCAGTTTTCCAATGAATTTTTCCTTCACGGTATCGACGCGCGCATAGGCCCAAATATTCAAATCGTAGCCACGCTCGATGATCAGATCGCAGATGCCAAGCACGTGCTTCTCGTTGAGCACGAACATTTCATCGGGAATCTTGATGTTCTTGACGCCGTACTTGTTCACCAGCACGTCGATTTGAGCGATGATGTTTTCCGGGCTCCAATACCGTATTCCCGAGCCGCCAAACGGGGCATTGATGCAGCAGAACGAACACTTGTAAGGGCAGCCCAGGCTGGTTTGCAAAGAAGCGTAGGGCTGGCGTTTATCGATATGGTCGAAGCAATGCCAGTTGTGCGCGCGGTAAAGGCTCATGTCCAGCAGGTCCCACGCCTGAGCGGGCAGCTCCTTGTCCAGATCCTTGATCTTTTCGGCCATGGCGTTGCCCACCGGCTTGCCGTCTTTCTTAAACCAAAGGCCAGGCACCTTATCGAGCGCCATCGAGCCATCTTTGATCGTCTGCAGAAGGCCCAATATCGTGTACGGACCTTCGCCTTGCACCACATACTGGTACGGCCCTTCCACCAGAGTGCGTTCGGGAAGTGCCGAGGCAT
>JACQAW010000205.1 GCA_016194725.1 Deltaproteobacteria bacterium | reverse complement strand
AGGCATTCATGGGCCAGGCGGTGGATATGGCCTATGGCTCGCTGTTCAAGGAACTCAACCTCACGCCGGAACAGACCGACAAGGTCAAGGATCTGCTCAAGAGCAAGATGATGGCGGCAACCGAGATGGGCATGGACATGGACTCGTAGCCGGCAATGCCTTTTGGAATCAGCGATTCGGCGGGAGTCTGGCCGCCCTTGAGCGTCGCGGGTATTCCACTGCGGTTCAGCGCCTGTGCAATCGCGCGACGCAAGTCGGTTTTCGCGAAGGGGCTGGCTTGCGTGTTGAATGCCACGAACACCGACGAAATATAGTCGAACTGCCGCAGCACCTTGCCTGAGTCGGGCGAAAACTCGACCAGGTCGTCGGCCGACACGTCGAGCAGCACGTCGATTTTGTTTTCGGCAAAAAGCCGCCGCGCTTTTTCGGCATCGGGCTCGATGATGGCCTTGACGTGTTCCACCGAGGGGGCGCGACCATAATAAAGCGAGTTGCGTTCGAATTCTATTTCCTTGCCCACGGTCCATTTCGTGATCTTGTAAGGGCCCAGGGTAACCAGCTGCGGCGGCAGGTCCCAGCCTTTTTTCTTCACCAGATCTTCGCGCTGCGGAAAAGTTACCCAGAACGAAAGCAGCGTGACGAAGTAGGGGACGACCCGCCGCAGCCTGATCTGCACGTGATCGGGGTCAATGGCATTCACGCCGCGTGCACGGCATTCAGGCTTTTATCGATTTCGACAAGCCCTTCCATGATGTTCATCAGGACGTAGGTTTCAAAGCTGGTCGCGGCGCGCGTCCAATCCAACGTCGCCGGGTCGGCGGGCAGCCGAAACCGAAAAACGTCAGCGGCCCGCGCAGGTGCAGGCGCGGTGACCGCGGCCGAGCTGAAGACGAATAAGCAGACGAGAAGAAGTCGCATGCTTTTATTATATCTAAATATGGGAATTTACGCGCATTTTTATTGCGGATTTTCCTGCTCGGCATGGTGCCTCAACCGACTCTTTTACTTGGGTTCGAACTCACGTAAGCTAATGAGCATGATAAAAATGATTCTGGCTCTGGTCTTCGTAGGGGTAACCGTTACGTCCTGCGCTCACCGTTCGCGACAAGGCGATGGCTCGGACTTCTCGAATGATCCGTTCCAGTGGCTTGAGCAAATCGAGTCGCCTGCAGCCCTGAAATGGGCGCAGGTGGAAAGCGAAAAAACGCTGAACGTGCTTGAGCAGGGGCCCCGTTATGCGCGCATCGAGAGCGACGTGCGCAAGATATTGTTAGCCAAGGACCGCATTCCCACCCCGATTTACCGGGGTGGCTACGTCTATAATTTCTGGCAGGACGAAAAAAGCGTGCGCGGGCTTTGGCGCCGGACGACGTTGGAATCCTACGCCAAAAAATCGCCGCGTTGGGAAGTCGTGCTCGACCTGGACAAGCTGGCGCTCGCTGAAAAGGAAAACTGGGTGTGGAAGCGAAGTGCCTGTCTGCCGCCAACCTACAACCGCTGTCTTTTACATCTTTCGCGCGGGGGCAAGGACGCCACGGTGGTGCGCGAGTTCGATGTGACGCACCGGCAGTTCGTGAAGGATGGCTTCGTGCTGCCCGAGGCGAAAACCGATATCTCGTGGATTGACCCCGAAACCGTGATGGTCGCGACCGACCTGGGTCCCGATTCGCTGACTCTGGCAGGGTATCCGCGTTTTCTGAAATTATGGAAACGAGGCACCTCTCTGGTGAAGGCGCCGGTCGTATTCGAGTCGCCCAAGACCGACGACGAGGTAGGGGCTGAAACGCTTTTCACGGTTGAAGACGTGGTGACGCTGATCGTACGCCGAATGAATTTTTTCGAGTCTGAAACCTGGGTCTTCGACCCTGAAAAGCTGACCCGGGCGCAGTTGCCCGTTCCACCGGATGCTTTTGTTGACGGCTATTACCGAGGAAATTTGCTCGTGCGCCTGCGCCAGGAGTGGAAGGTCGGGCCGAAAACATTCGCAGCCGGGTCGCTGGTGTCCATGGGGGTGGGCGAAGGGCATTCGCCTGAGCCCCAGCTGGTCTATGCGCCCGGCGAGCGCGTCTCGATTCGCCAAGTGGCTGTGACCAAAGACAGCGTGCTGATCGGCATTCTGGACAACGTGAAAGGCCGAATTCTCGAGGCCCGCGGCTCGGTGCAGGGCCAAAACTTGAGGTGGCGCGTGAATCCGCTGCGGCTCGGTGCCAGTGGCATGGTGGAGGTTGCATCGGCCGACTCGTTCACGGACGTCGTGATGACTTCTCACGAGGATTTTCTGAAGCCGACCACGCTGATGCACGGTGGTAAGGTGCTCAAGCAGCTGCCTTCGCGGTTCAATGCCAAAGGCCTGGTGAGTCAGCAGTTCGAGGCAAGCAGCGCAGACGGCACTAAAATTCCATACTTTGTGGTGCACGACGCGAAATACAAGCTCGACGGCAGCAACCCGACGATGCTGTACGGCTATGGCGGGTTTGAAATTCCCATGACGCCAGCCTACAGTGCGGTGGTGGGCAAGGTTTGGCTCGAGCACGGGGGAGTATATGCCCTGGCCAACATCCGGGGCGGCGGCGAGTTCGGCCCCCGGTGGCACCAGGCCGCATTGAAAGAGAACCGCCAAAGGGCGTATGACGACTTTATCGCCGTCGCGCAAGATCTTATCGCGCGAAAGATCACCAGCCCCGCGAAGCTTGGAATCATGGGGGGCAGCAACGGCGGATTGCTCATGGGCGCAGTGGTCACGCAACGTCCGGAGCTTTTCGGCGCGGTAGTGTGCAAGGTGCCACTGCTCGATATGCTGCGGTATCACCGCCTGCTCGCCGGCCATAGCTGGGTGGCCGAATACGGCGATCCCGATGACCCCGGGCTGCGTCAGAGCATTCTGAAGTATTCGCCCTACCAGAACGTGAAAAGAGAAACGAGGTATCCCGACGTGTTTTTCGAAACCTCGACCAAGGACGATCGCGTTCATCCCGGGCATGCGCGAAAAATGGTGGCGCTCATGGAGTCCCAGGGCCACCACGTTTATTATTTCGAGAATAACGAGGGCGGGCATGGGGCCGCCGCGAATCTGGAGCAAAGAATCCATATGACTTCGCTGGACTACAGCTATCTTTCCAGGCAGCTTGGTGTACACTAACCAGGTGTGCGGGAGGACCGTGTGCGAGACATATTAGGAACTTTACTGATCTGCTTTGCTTTTGGCTCACCTTTGACCGCATTCGCCGACGCGACCTGCGAGGCGAAGATCGAAGCCACCAAGATGTACGTGCTGCCGTCGGACCCCAAGACAATCTGCGAAACCAATCCTACCGCTGCCATTCAGGACTGCATGGTGAATCTGCTCAAAGCGGGCAAGGGCAAGCTGCGCAACCAGGACTTTCTTGAGGTCTATGGCCTTTGCGACGTCGATTCCAGCCAGGAGGTCCAGGACTGCTTCAAGAACCATCTGGACAAAGCTTATAATGATCCGGGCTACAAGGGCGCGCAGCTCATTGGCGATCGCTGCCTGATGGAACGAAAAAGATTCAGTGGAGTGAAATTTATGCATCTGCCGACGCCGCCTAAAAAGAAAAAAGACGCGACCGCCGCCACAAAATAAAACCAGAGATAAAACCTGAAATAAAACCAGAAATAAAAAGATATCCCGGGGGTCTAGCAGCCATGGACAAGAAGACCGTCAGTTTCATGAGATCGCTCTGTATGGGGCAAATCGAGGAAGAGATCATCATTCCTTATCCCAAGATGAAAGAGTCCGACCGCGAAACGCTCAAGGGCGTATCGGACTCCCTGTCCTCGTGGCTCAAAGACAAGGGCCAGGAGTTCCGCAAATTCGACCGGGCCGGCGAGCTGCCCCCGGAGTTTGTCGACGAGATGAAGCAGTTCGGCCTTTTCAGCCTGGTGATTCCGGAAGAGCACGGCGGCATGGGTCTGAGCAGCGCGGCTTACTCGCGGGCGCTGCAGGAGGTTTCGAAGTACGACGGCTCGGTGGCCGTGACGGTTGGCGCGCACAGCTCGATTGGCATGCGCGGCCTGCTGCTTTTCGGCACTGACGAGCAGAAGAAGAAATGGTTTCCCAAGCTCGCCAGCGGCGAGATGATCGCGGCGTTTTGCCTCACCGAGCCGGGCGCGGGCTCGGACGCGGCCAGCATCAAGACCCACGCGGTACGCGACGGTGACGACTGGGTCATCAACGGCAACAAGCTGTGGATCACCAACGGCGGCATCGCCAGCTTTTTCACCGTCTTCGCCAAGACGGGCGGCAGCGACGGCAAGGGCCATATGACAGCTTTTATCGTCACCAAAGACATGCCGGGCATCAGCATCGGGCCCCACGAAGACAAGATGGGCATTCGCGCCAGCTCGACGACCACGGTGCACTTCGACAATGTGCGGGTACCCGCGTTCAATGTGCTGGGCGAAGTGGACAAGGGCTTCAAGGTTGCGATGAAAATTCTCAACAACGGCCGCACCGGCTTGGGCGGCGGCTGCATTGGCGGCATGAAACGCGTCATCGAAATGTCGGCCAAGCAGGCCAAAGAGCGCGTGCAGTTCGGCAAGCCCATCGCGGAATACGGCCTGATGAAGCAGAAGCTGGGCCACATGATCGTCGAGTGCTACGCCACCGAATCGGTCGTCAATATGGTGGCCGGCCTGATGGACCAGGGTTACGAGGACTACGCCGTCGAAGCGGCCATCAGCAAGGTGTTTGCCAGCGAGTGCCTGTGGCGCACGTCGGACGAAGCCCTGCAAATCGCAGCGGGCAATGGTTATATGTGCGAGTTCCCTTACGAGCGGGCCCTGCGCGACGCGCGCATCAACCGAATTTTCGAAGGAACCAACGACATCCTGCGCCTGTTCATCGCGCTTACCGCCATGAACGACGTGGGCAAGCAGCTCAAGGAGGTGGCCAGCTCGGTCGAAGGCATTTTCAACGACCCGATCAAGGGCTTCGGGGTGATCTCGGAATACGCGATGAAGCGGATGTCGCAGGCCACCGGTTTCGTAAATCGGAAAAAGAGCTCGTTTTCCAAGCTCGACCCGGTGCTAAAAGAGCAGGCGCTGATTTTCGAGGAGGAAACCAAAGACCTCGCGGCCGCCGCCGATCGCATCATTCGCAAGCACGGACGAAACATCATCGGCAAACAGTTCGCGACCAAACGTCTGGCCGATATCATGATCGATCTATTTGTTCACAGCTGCGTGCTGAGCCGGGTGAATCAGTCGATTCAGGACAACGGCGCCAAGGCGGCTGCCAAGGAGATCGAGATACTCCAGGTGTTTTCGGGCCAGGTTCGCCGGCGCGTGCGCGGCAACTTCAATAAGATCGACAACAACGATGACGAGCTGATCAAGTCGTTGGCCGATCATGCTTTTGAGAATGAAAAGTATATCTGGGACAATATTTAGAGTTAGGCATACCCTTCAGCGAGTGCTGGCCGCAGAACTAGCACTGATATCGCGGAAGAATGCGTAATTAAGCGGACTGATTTTGAAGCCGCTGAATCCGGATTTCAGCAGATACCTGAGTGGCGGCGAATATAGCGGAATGACCGGTACTTCGTCACGCAAAAGAAGCCGGAGGGCCTCGGTGTATTTCTTGGCGCGCGCCAGCGGATCGAGCATCGTGGCGGCTTGCTTGACCAAGGTGTCGTAGGACGCGCTCTTCCATCTGGTGGTATTGTTTTCGATGTCAGAAAGAAAGATGCCGAAAAAGGAGTCCGGGTCGGCGTAATCCGCAGCCCAGCAGCCATAATAAAATGGCGCCATCCCGATACGGACTCTATTGAAGTACTCGGCTTGGATGGCATTCGAGACCGAGATTTTGATTCCAAGATTGCGTGAAAGAAGTTCGGTGATTTTGGTGGCGACACGGGCCAGCTCATCGCTCGCATAAACGGTGAGCTCCATTTTCGGCAGCCTCGCCACGTCACCAATGGTCGCGAAGGCCTGCCTTACTTTTGGAAGCGAGAACGGATAAATCGAAACGTTAAAGTAAGCCGAGCAAACCTGGTAGTATGGTGCGGTGCGAATCGCCGTCAGCAGCTTTACCTCGGCCAGTTCGGCGGTGGTTCCGAAATAGGGGGTATAGTCGATCTCGCCTTTCGCAAACGCCTTGATGGCCTGGCTTTCTTCATTAATGATCTTGAAAGTGACGGTGTCGAGTTTTGGTCTGAGGCCATGGTAGAGCTCGTTGCGCTTCAAAACCACGGAAGAGTGCGGGACGTAGGCGGTCGGGACAAATGGACCCAGCACCGCGACATTTCCCGGGTGCGCCCACTTCACTCCGAAGTTCTCGACAAGATCGCGGCGTACCGGAAACGTCACCCAAAACGAGAGCAGCTGCGGAAAAAAAGGTTTAGCCACTCGCAGACGCACTTCGAGCTGATCTTTGCCAATCGCGCGTATTCCGACTCCGGCCGGGTTCTTGAGTCTGCCCTTGTGATAGTCTTCGGCCCCCTCGATATCGAAAAGATAATAGGCATAGGTCGCGCCGAGTCCGGGATGGAGCAGCCTGAGCCAGGAATAAGAAAAATCCGCGGCCGTAAGCGCACGGCCATCAGACCATTTTACGTTAGGCCGCAGCTTGAAGAGATAGGTTTTTCCGTCTTTTGATACTGTCCAGGATTCGGCAAGCTGGGGCCGGACATGCATCGCGGAGCCCGTGTCGAGCTCGACCAGTCCTTCCATCACGTTCATGAGAATCGGGGTCTCGTTGCCATAGGCGAGGTTCCAGTCGAAATAAACGGGATCATCAAGCAGACGGACCTTGAAATCGACTTCGGCCAGCGCGTTTGGAAGCAAACAGAAAAACAGGATGACGAACGCGGTGCTGCGCATCTTCAGAGTCTACTAACGTGCGCCCTGTTTGTCATCTTCCCGGCATTCAGCCCGCCCGTGTTTCTTGCCTTAGAGCGGCGTGAAGTTACGGTAGCAGCCGGTAGCCGCATTTTCGTACGCGCGATGGTCCCAGCCTTTGAGCTCGTCGCGCGTGGTTCCTGCGTCTCCGGCGCAGACTCCGCACACGGTGGCATGCGCCGGGCTTTTGACGCCGCACTTCGAGTCGTCGGGAGTCCAATTCTCGTTTCGGGTGAACCCCTCCGGAAAGCAGCAAGCCTGGCAGGCAACAGCCGCGGGCACTGTTCGGCCCACGCCATATTCGTCGACGCCCTTGGGATTGTCGACATGTGGAAATCCAATCAGGTGCATCATCTCATGGAAGAGCAGCGCCTTGTTCATGCGGTCGTCGTAGCTCGCGGGCTCTCCTTTGTAGCTGCGCCCAGTGTCCTTCTGGATGCCGATCGCGGGCCAGCCCGCGTTCCCGGGCATCGACGTCAGCATACGAACTTTCCGCATGTCAGCGGATCGGATTTGTCCTGCCGCCGTTATGAATGGCATCTGGACTGAGCCGCCTTCCGCGCGCTCTTTCGAGCAGTAGAGCTTCAGCGGTCCCGTGGTCGGCACGCCTTGCGCCGACTTGACCTCCTGGCTCGTCAAATACCGTGCGCCCAGCTTGGTGGCATCGTCCGGCGTGATCCAGGACTGCTGATTCGAATCCCAGAGATCGCCGATTTTTCCGGATTGATTGGCGATCATCAGAAGCTGGGCCGCGTTTCTCAACGCGAAGCTCCGCTTGAGAAGTTTCGAGTTGCTTTCGACGGGGCCGCCGGCAAGTGTTTTCTTGAGGGCTGCCAGCTCACCGCCCGCCTTTCGGCTGGGTAGGCGGTCTGTGCCAAGCTTCGCAAGACATCCGACTCCCTGTTTGAGCGTGTCCCGCAGCATGAGCTCCAGACCCTCGTTCGCGTTGCAGGTCTTGTCGATACAGAATGGTCCCGAACCCGTGAATTCGTGTTCGCCGTCATCGAACTTCAAAGCGCCCGGGGCGGGGCAATTGGTGGCATTCTTCGACCAGGCGGAGCTGATCCCCTGAACGACCTCTTCGACATTCTTCGTCAGGACCGGCTCGGCCACCCCGCACCGCTCGGGCTGCAGCGACGCAACCGACCAGCGGGCGCGCTCGATTCGCCGTCCCGAACCGGCCTCGAGCTCCTCGACGAGGTAAAGCGTTCGACCCGAGACCGGCTCCGCTGTCGAAGTCTCCCAGCGCGTCGCCCGGCCGGTTTCGCCCAGGTCATAGGATGTGACGATGGAGTGTCGGCCGTTTGCGTTGTACTGCGTCCACTGGATTCGCTTGCCCGCGCCGTTGAAAGTTTCTATGCGCTCGATTCGGCTCTGGGAGTCGTAGGTGGCTCTCAAGAACCCATTGGAGCGATCGACCCCCAGGTCGACCTCGACGGCGCGTTCACAACGCGTAACCGTCGGCCCGCCCGGATAGAGCTGCAGAGCGGCCAACGAGGCGGAGCACAACCAGTGCGATGCAATAGCGGCGAAAATGCTGAGCAAAGTCCCCCCTTTGCCAGTTTCATTATACCGCCGAACAATTTCGCCTGCAATGTGCCGGAAAACCAGCATCTCAGACGCTGTAAATTCAAACTATTGGGAGTTGTTCCGGATATAGGCGGTGGGGGCATGAGCGGCTGATAAGCGAATGTTTGTGCCTCGATTTTCGGAACCAGTCGCGGAGACGAGATGCGTTTATTAGAAAGAGCCCTCGGCGCCGATGCGCGCTTTCGCGTCGGCCGTGCCTTCCGGCTCAAGAGCAAGCGAGGCGTCGGCCCCGAACTTGAGCCCCCGAGCGGGCGCTACCATGACCGAGGCGAAAATCCTGCGCTGCCAGGCGTCCTGGAATGGCGCGGTCTTTTCGCCTAAGCGTCCTTCGACGCCGAGCCCCAGGGCAGCCTGATCCCAGGCGATTCCGCTTTCCAGCCGGCCGCGCACTCCAAAAGCGTCGTTGCCTGAAACCACCGCGCTCATCACTGCCAAAGCCTCGCCGACCTTGTACTTCAAATCGACCGCGCCGTAGATGTTGTCAACCGCTGGAATGGGCATCTGGGGATTCATATTACGAACGTCAACCATCGCCGGGCTGATCACTAACCCCGTGCGATACGTGAGTGTGAGCGAGTCGTTCACAACATGCTCCAGCCGGACCTCCTCGCGGGCTCTAAAGTCGGCATCGCCGGCGCCCGTAACCTGAGCCTCGACCTGCCCGCCTGAGTAATGCGCGGCTCCCAGCATGCCCGATGCCATAAGCGAAGTATCGCTTGAGAGTCGCACGGAGTCTGAAAGCTTGCCCGATGCCGTGAAGTGCTGCTGTGCCTCGGTGTAGATGAAATTTAGCTGGCCCGGTTTAATGCCGTCAGCCGAAGCGGGGCGGCGTTGGACGCCGAGCACGACGGCGGCGCTTCCAGGAAAATTCCCGTCTTTTCCCCAATTCTGCGTGAAGCCAGTGAAGACATACTGGTTTCCGTTTCCATCCGTGCCGGTTCCCACGCGCAAAAGCGAATTCCCCCTTTGAGTCAGGTCGAGCTGGGCTCCGGCAAAATTTCCAGAGGCTCGCGCGAGGGGATCGAGCACTCGCGCGTCCGAACCGGCCGCGCGCTTGAGAAAATTCCCCAGCTCGCTGCTTACCGTCGCGACGATTCGTCCGCCCGGCTCGGCTACCCGGTAGGCCAGCGCTACGTCGTCGGTACCGGCATTCAGGGCGTTGGGCGAGCCGGCGGAAGCTGTATGCAGGCCGTCGTAATCCACCCGGTAGACTCGGGCGCTCGACTCGCGTGACTGCGCCACCACGGTCACGTGCATGCTTCCAAGGATGGTCGAGTGAGTGACCACGAAAACATTGTCGAACTTTCCGGTGGCTTTGAGTAGCTGGCCCTGCGCCGAAGCGATGTCCCGGCATACGCCCGCTGACTCGTGCGGCGCTCCCGCCGGCCCGACGTGAAAATCGGTATCCTCATTGTGCTGTGCCGCTGTCAGCATTTCTCCGAGACCGACGCTGCCGCCGGTAAATGGCTTGCTCTCGCGCTGATAGTCGTAGCCGCTCTCAAGCCGATTGCCCAACATCTGAATCACGGTTAGCCATTCTGCTTCAGTGTGCTCACCCTTGTGCGTCCGCACGTAATCGAGGGCGTCCGCTTCGCCGGACGACCTCAGAAGGCCGTTGAACGTCTGAATCAACCTGGCATCGTCTTTTGTCACACCCGGCATGCCGTTGGTGCTCGCCGCGCCGACCAGCTCGCCCGGCGAGCTGGCGCTGACTTTCGCCGCGAAGTTCCGAAATGTAACGCCCATGCCGCGCAAGCCTTGGTAGATTTTCAGCAGACGAATGGGTTCGTTCGATGACATGGAATAAGGATCGGGCTTTCCATTCGCTGAGACCCAGGCCACGACCCTTAAGCGAGGCGGTACGGGCAAGATGCGGCCTCTGA
>JACQAW010000204.1 GCA_016194725.1 Deltaproteobacteria bacterium | reverse complement strand
TCACGCAGTTTTTCGCGAAGCGTGCGCAAGGCATCTTGTTGTCGATTGATCTGGTCCTGATACGAACGCAGTACGGCCCGCTTTTGCGCGCTGCCCTGGGTTCTGATCGATTTCAGATCAGAATCCTCGCGTGCTATGCCGGACTTGTATTCGCGCAGCTGCTCTTCAAGCACCGACACCCGGCTTTGCTGGTAACGAAGTTCGTCAATAAGCTGGTCTGCGACCGAGTTGGTGCGACCCACGTCGAGCGCGCTGATTTTCCGGTCCAGCTCGCTTATCAGCCGCTCTTGCCGCTCGATATCCGCCTTCAATGCCGAAATTCGGTTCAGCTTGGCTTGGGCTTCGGCTACGCGCTTTTTTTCGAGCGTGCTCTCAACCTGCCCCAGCTTTTGCTCGGCCTTGTCCAGCTTGCCGGCCAGCGTACTCACGAGCTGGCGATCGTCCTGATAAATCTGATATGCGCGATAGCCGCCGTAGGTGACCAAGAGGGTGATTACGACGGTAAAAAGAGTCTTCACCCTTCAATACTGAATCAACCCGCGTGCGATTTCCAGCGCTGAAGAATATCATGGCCTTCGGCGCGCCGTTTTTCCAGGTGCTTGTACCAGGCTGGCGCAAGCTGGGTGAACTCGACCTCGTTGCCATCGGGGTCACGCACGGCGGTAATGAGCATAGGACCCATTTTTCGAGGAGCATATAGTGGTTGTACGTCATGTGCCGTCAGATGCCCGATGAAACCATCCATATCGAAAATTTCAAACGCCAGCTTCACCGCTCCGATGCCCGGCGCGGCGCCTTTAAAGTTCTCAGCGGGGTGTATGGCAAAATGCAAGTCGCCCAGCTCGCACCCATAATGCTTTTCGGTTTCACCGTGTTGCTCGTCCTTCAGGGGGAATTTCAAGACTTCGCGATAAAAGTGTGCCAGCCGATCCACATCTTTTGAAACCAGCAGTACCGCGCTGAAAAATTCGACTCCACCAAATGCCATACCCACCCCCTGCGTCTTTAAAACCTAGGTCAACCACAAAGGAAGCCGGAAAAACACCTTTATTTTCGGCTGGGATACACTACGTTACGGTGGCACTGTGCTTGCGTTAGGCCCCGTGCTGGAGGTTGCCATGCTGCAACTGGAATCACGGTTACCCGCTCTTGTTATCGATCCCGACGCTGAATTTCTGAAATGGCTGCAGTCCGATCCCGCAACCGTACTGGCGCCGCCAGTGCTGGCCCGCACGGGCAAAGAGGCCCAAACCATCCTTAGCGACCGCAGCAGGCGTTACTCGGGCATCTTCGTGAATCCCAGTGTCGCCGACCCGGGTGGCCTTTCGGTGCTTCGCTGCGCGCACCTGCACCACATCGGTACGCCGCTTTTTCTGCTCTACGACGGCAACCCGCCATTCAACGACCAGGAGCTCAAGCGCCTGGCCGTGCACCAGGCCCTGCGTAAACCGTTGAGCTACGCCGAAATTCTCGCGCTGGTGGCTCCAATCATTCCCACGTTCGACGCAAGCAGCGCACTGGCGCAGGCCTCGCTGAACAAAGACGCTTTGAATGAGGAGCTGCTGGTCAGCGACAGGGACTTCAACCCGATTCGCATCGAAAACTTCCTGTCGGGCCACAAGTCATTTTTCGATGTGTACGTCCGACTCAAGAATGGGAGGTATCTGAAAATTCTGCAGGCGGCTGACGCGTTTTCCGAGGAACGGGTGACCAGCTACATTCAAAAGGGCGTGCGCTCATTTTTTATCCACAAAGACGCGCATGCCAGCTACGTGTCTTACTGCGACCACCTGGCCACGGCCTTGCTCAGGCAGACAGTGGCGCCACTGGAGCTTCAAATCCAACAAGTCATGAACTCAGGCGAAGAAACTCTCAAATTCCTGAGCGAGCGCAATATACCTAAAGGCACCCTTGACCACGCCTTGCGCTTTTCGATGAACATCCAGCGACTGGTTACGGATTTAAAATTCGACCAGCACCCCCTGCTGCGCGACTACATCAAAGACGCGGCGGTTTATGAGCATGGCGTGGGCGCCTCGTTGATTGCCGGGCTGCTGATGCCGCGACTCAAGTTCAGCATCGAACGGCTTCAGGTCGCGATAGGCATGGCCACGCTGTTGCACGACGTAGGGCTTCACGCCACGGCACCCGGGCTCGAAGACAAGGAAGAAAACCGGATGACGCTCGATGAGCTGCGCCTTTATCACGCGCACCCCAAAGAGAGTGCTCGCATACTGGCAACCGTGAAGGGCGTCGACTCGATCGCGCTGCACGCCGTTTTTCAGCACCACGAAAGACGCGATGGCAAAGGATTTCCCAACAAATCGGCTGCGGGCGCCATAAGCCTGGTTTCAGAAATCGTCGGAATCAGCGACGAGTTCGTGCGACTGCTCCGCAAGGCGGCCAAAGACCCGCAAGTCCACCCGATGAACCGCATGCATACGCACGTATTTCACGGCTTCTCATATCAGGTCATGAAGGCTTTTATCGAGCTCATGGATAACTAGCCAAGGGCTAGAACACCAGGCCCAGGCTTAACGCAAAAGCATTGTACTGAAAGCCGGCCTGGCCCGCGATTTTTCCGGTGTAGTTGGAATAGCTGGTGTGAATGCGAATGGCACGCTCGCCGCCTCGGCCAAGTCGGATGTCAGTGCCGCCGCCTACCTGAAAGCCAAATGCCAGGCCTAATGAAGTCTGGTCAGACACGACCGTCAGCGGCGAAAGCGAAGCATAGTTCCAGGTAATGACGCCGTGAACTTCAACGAAGGGCTGGAATTTTTCGGTGCGAAACGGGAAAATGTCCAGGCCGGGATAAATACCGCCGCTATACGCCGTACCGCCTACGGTCGCCGAGCCAATCGAGGCATTGCCGCTGATAAGCTCGATTGCGGCACCGACGTTCGGGCGCAAAACGCCTTTTCCCGCCTGTGACTGGAAATAAAGAAAGTAACCGGTAGCGCCGCTGAAGCTCTTGCCAGCGGTGCCCGCATGATAGCGCACGCCCAGCTCGCCCACAGCCATATCAGCTGCCAGAGCGGTGTCGGCGGTGGGGAAAATAATTCCCATCAGTAGGACGAGTAACGCGGTCATCATGTCACGCATCGGCTTAACTGCGCTGGAACTCAAGCGAACACTTAGGTTTTGTTCATGCTATTCTGATTACAAATGCAATGGCTTCGGTTTTTACACGTGCTCTTCATCGTTGTTTGGCTGGGAACCGCCACGGGCGAACTTGTCCTCGAAGTCGTTCTTTGGCGCACGGCTTCGGCGGCACGCCAGCGGGCGTATATCGACCTTCATCGGATTATCGACCTGGTTCTGGAAGGTCCCGCGCTTTTGCTTTCGGTAATCACAGGAATCTTGCTGCTTTGGCGCGGCGGCTACCTTGACGATACCCACAAGTGGCCCAGCTGGTTCGAAGACAAACTGATCTGCGCGACCTGCGTGGTGGTGGCAAATCTGGTTTGTATCGGATTTGTGCTGTTGCGGGCAAAGAATGCCGACAACGTACCCGGCAACACCGCGCCACTGTCGCAGCCCGGCGTTCAGCGCTGGCATTACGCCGTCACCTCGACCTTTATCGGCGTGCCGTTCGCGCTCATGGCACTTTGGCTTGTCGTAAACAAGGGTTAGAGCTGGCTAACCTCTAAACACCGTTTAAACCCGAAAATTTAAAAACTCCCAATAATTTCAACTTAAAGAAACCCCTCGGGACTAGTCTCGATCTTGCAATTCCAAGGGGTTAAGAGATGCGATTCCTGAAAGTTTTTTTATTCACCGTCGCCCTTTGCACCATTGGCTTGTCCGCCGGCGCGGATCAGACCGGCGCCGATTGCTGGCAACCAGTAAGCAGCCGCCCGCTTGATTTTGAAGTACTTGGGCCCCGTCTTTTCCTGACAGACGTGAGGGTCACGCCTGAGGGCAGCCTGACTCCTTATTCCGTTCCCTTATGGGTGGCGCCGGCGCCCCAAATCGGCGAGCAGGATGACGGCCAAACATATCAGGTTTACAAAATGGGTCACAAGAAGGGGCTCGAAGACGGCCTGGGAGAGCCCAGCGGATATTCGCTGAGCCCGTACTATGTTCTCGAAATCGGAAAAAAGAACGGTCAGCCCGCGTCGGTCGTGGCCTCGGGCACCAGAACCGGCGATTTGAGCGGCGAAGGCAAAGTTGCCATTCGCAAAGTAGTCGATATCTTCGGCAAAGCTGAATCGAGTTCGAATTACATCGCCACCACCACGGGCGCCGACTACCAGGTCGTTCGAATTCCCCTGGGCAAGTCGGGCGTCACTCTGGTTGCCGTGGGCCGAACCGCCTTTCAGGTTCAGTCGACTGGCGGAGCGGTGAACGGCCACCTGCAACCTGGCGGTGGCTTTGCACTGGAAGTACCCACCGGCGAAAAAGGTGAAATTCTGCGCATTGGCGTAACGGCCGGCCCAAGTATCGGCTTTGGCGGCACGGACAAGTCCATCTCGCCCACGATTTCTTCGGGCGCGCAGCTGCTGGTATTCTGAAGCCGCGCGCTAAACCACGAATCCGAGATAAAAACCCAAATTGAAAAGCAGGTGCAGGGCGATGGGTACCGCGACGCTTTGGGTTTTCATATAGCGGTAACCCCACCACAAGCCGATCAGCAGCGCATAGAGGGTCTGATAAACCACGAAGTGCTGCACCTCGGATGAGACATAGAAGTAGGCCTGAAAATGAGCGGAGCCGAATATTACCGTCGTAATGGCCAGGGTGGCCGTCGGCCGCGCCGTCAGGGTTTCAGCCGAATACCAGAGTGCCTGGCGAAAAATAAGCTCCTCGAGAAACGGAGCAAGAACAAGAAGGAATAAAAGAGTCTCGTGGTCCGCAAAATCGAACGGAACAGGTATTCCGAAATAAAGGGCGAATTTATAAACGCCAAAACCCAGAGGCAGAGCCAATACGCAGTCGGGCAGCACGGCCTTGAGTTTTTCGAGCGACACGTGAATTCGCGAACGGTATACCCCTAGCACCGCCAAAACAAAAATGCCTTCAAAAACATACGAGGCATAATGGCCCAGGGCATCGAGATATTGAACCAGCGCAAAACGCACGGTGAGGTACAAAAGCAAAATTCCGGCGGCAATTCCTCGGGACTGTGTCATCTGTGGGTATTAACGATATCGGACCCGCCACCTGAATTCAACACGCGGCAAAAATGGCGTGTGTTGTGCATTGAGATGCTGGCATGAAGGCATCCCGGTTGATCACGCTGCCACTTGGCTTTGTCGGCGGCGCTGCACTCATGTATTTTGCCGATCCGCAGAAAGGCAGGCGTCGGCGCATCGGGCTGCACATGGGCTTGCACCGTGGTTTCACCGTCGTCAGCAATCTAGCTCATGCCGGCATCAGTGACATTGGTCACCGTGGAATGGGGCTTGGCGCCGTGCTCGGAAGCCACTGGCGTAATTTCATCGAGCCAGGCGGCGAAGACGACTCGGTAGTGAATGCGCGCATTCGCTCAAAACTTGGACGCCTGGTTACGGCGCCCCATTCAATCCAGGTACACACCGTCGACGGGCGTGTTTGCCTGGAGGGGCTGATTCCCAGCGACAAAATGCAACACCTGCTTGATCGCATCGCAAGGATACCTGGGGTACGCGGCATCAATAACCAGCTGCGCCCTTACAGGAATTCGCGCCAGGCGCCCGCTCCAACGCAGGCCAGCTGGTCGCCGGCCGTGCGCCTGCTGGTCGCTGCAACTTGTAGCGGCGCGTTTGTCTATGGGCTGTATGGCATCACGCGTCCACGCAACGCAATGCTTGTGGGCCTGAGCGCGGTTTTTCTGGCGCGGGCTTTGTCGAACATCGACGCACGAAGGCTCTTCGGCCTGAACTCAGACAGCCGGGCTGTCACGGTTCACAAAACGATCAACATCAGTGCGCCCATTTTTCGCGTTTATCGATTCATGACGGATCTGGCGAACTTCAGCCACTTCATGACTGATGTTGTCGAGGTAAAAGAGTCCGGCAGGAACCGCTTTCACTGGGTGGTGCGGGGCCTTGCGGGTTTTCCGGTGAGCTGGAATGCGGTCATCTCGCGCGATATACCCAACGAGGTCCTGGCCTGGCGAAGCGAGCCTG
>JACQAW010000203.1 GCA_016194725.1 Deltaproteobacteria bacterium | reverse complement strand
CGAGGAAAGGCGAGTCAAGACTCACCCAGCGTGAAATGGATCTCGCCCGTTCTGTGCAGGAAGTCACCGAAGAGATCATGCTCCGGATGACGCGGCATGTGTACAAGGAAACCGGACAGAAGAATCTTGTCCTCGCGGGGGGCGTCGCGCTCAATTGCGTCGGAAACGGAAAAGTCCTCCGTGAAGGTCCGTTCAAAAATATCTGGATTCAGCCCGCTGCCGGAGATGCCGGCGGAGCACTGGGAGCGGCTCTTGCGGCCTACCACCTTTTCAGAAACCAGCCGCGGAAACGCGTGCACGATCTAGATGCGATGAATGGCGGCTACTTGGGCCCTGCATTCACGCAGAGCGAGATTGAAGCTCGGCTTCGCGCGGTGGGCGCAAAATTCACGGTCCATTCCGAAGCCAGGCTCATCGATGCGTGCGCCGCGGCGGTGGCCGAAGGCCAGGCTTTGGGCTGGTTTCAGGGCCGAATGGAGTTTGGGCCCCGCGCCCTTGGCGGCCGCTCGATCATCGCCGACGCGCGTTCTCCCGGCATGCAGTCGAAGCTGAATCATAAGATTAAATATCGCGAGTCGTTTCGGCCGTTCGCACCGTCGGTTTTGCGCGAAGATTGCGCCCAGTGGTTTGAGCTGGATATCGACAGTCCCTACATGCTTCTGGTGGCCGACGTGGTGAAGAGCCGGCAACGCAAAATGACGGATGAAGAAGAAAAGCTGTTCGGCATTGCCAAACTCAATGTCCCCCGCTCGGAAATTCCAGCGGTCACCCATGTCGACCAATCGGCCCGAATACAAACCGTTCATCGCGAAACAAATCCGCGCTACCACGCCCTGATTTCCGCATTCAAGGCCAGGACCAACTGTCCGGTTCTGGTAAACACGAGCTTCAATGTGCGCGGAGAACCGATCGTGGCGACCCCTGAAGACGCGTTTCGATGTTTCATGGGCACTGAGATCGAGGTGCTTGCGGTGGGCGACTGCTTGATGTTGAAAGAAGACCAGGATCAGACGCTGAAACAGAGCTATAAAGACGGTTTCGAGCTCGATTAGCAATAAGCTGTGAATTTAATGGCGAATTCAGGGTTTTGCGTCCGGCTCCGGGGCTCGGCATAAAGTGCCATTGTCGGCAAAACCGGGCCGGAAGCGGCTTGCGAGTGCGCCATAAAAGTGGCGGTCCCCGGACGCATCTGCTAACTTTCTAAGGGTAGGAGGCGCCGGGGATTTGGCGCTTTTTTAGAAGATTCGGCCCTTGGTCGAAGCCCAGACAGGATGTCGTAGCGGAGACGATCTTATGATTACACTCACCGGCGTTACCAAAAACTATCCTTCGTCACAAAGACCCGCTTCAATTCTTGAGAACGTGAATCTCAAAGTTACCAAGGGCGAGTTCATGTATGTGGTGGGCGACAGCGGTGCTGGCAAGACCACGCTGCTCAAGATGCTTTACGGCGAAGAGGTACCCAATCGCGGTACTATTCAGATTCTGGGGCAGGATCTGGCCAAGGCCGATGCCCGTCGCATTCAGGCTCTGCGCCGCCGCATTGGCGTGATTTTTCAGGATTTGCGCCTGATCGACGATCTTTCGGCCTACGACAATGTAGCGCTTTCGCTTGAAACCTCGGACATCAATGGTCCTCAAAACATTCCGCATTTTTCGGCGCGCCGGGCGATCGACGAGTCGCTGGCGATGGTGGGTGCCGGTGCGTTCGCGAAAAAACGAGTGAGCTCGCTTTCGGGAGGCGAGCGTCAACGCGTGGCCGCTGCCCGCGCGATCGTGCGTCAGCCCGAAATTCTGATAGCCGATGAGCCTACGGGCAGCCTGGACCGCGAGCACACCTGGAGCCTGATGGATCTTTTTCAGAAGCTGCATTTGCGCGGAGCAACAGTATTGATAGCCACCCATGATCGTGAAATCGTGCGGCGCGTGCGTCGGCGATCTTGCGTGCTGAAATCAGGCAAACTGGTGGTAGAAGAGGGAATATGCATGTTTTAGCCCTGAGGCTCGCCCTCAGTCATTTGCGGCAAAAACCATTTTCGCGCATCGTGGTGATTTCTTCGATGGCCTGCATTCTCTTGATGAACGCCATGGTTTTTCTGCTCTTCCAAAGCTTTTCCAGCTCGCTTGCCGAAGTTCGCTCGGCTCGGTTCATGACTGCTTATCTTGAGCCAACGCTTGCGCCGGCCAGGGAGGCCGAGGTGCTCAGCGCGGTCAAAAAAATTCCGGGCGTAGGCTCGGCACAGCTGGTGAGCCGCGATGCTTTTTTATCGAACTTCTCGAAATATTTTCCGCAGCTATCTGATGCCGTGTCGACGCTCGAGGCCGACACGATTCCCCGTTACGTGAAAGTAAAGGTGTCAGGCGAAAACGAGGCTGGCGTGCAGAGCAGGCTTCAGACGGTGCACGGGGTTGAGATGGTCGAGCTGAATCAGCACCGCTACGCGGGTCTGATTGGCGCGCTTTCGACGTTGCGCAAGCTGGCGCTAGCATTGATCGGGGGGATGAGTACGGCTTTGCTTTGCATTCTATTGAACCATTTCAAGCTGGGATCGTCGTTTCAGACGCAGGTCCGAAAGACGCTTTCGGTGCTGGGCGCGCGCCCGTCGCATATCCTTCTGCCTTTCGCGATCGAAGGGCTTATTGAAGGCGCACTGGGCGGCGCTCTGGCCGCGGGGCTCCTGCTGGCTTACGGCCGGCTTTTTGAGTCGCAGATGAACGAGCTTTTCGCCGCGATTGGCTATCATCCGTATCATTTCGAGCTTTTGGGTTTGGCGCTGGTTTTGGCCATGGTGGGAACGTTGTCGGGCATGACAGGGAGTTTATGGGCTGCAGTTCGTATAGCAAAACGCTGACCGTGAGCAAAACGCTGACGATCGCCGGACTGTTGCTGGTGCAGGGCTTGGCCTGCCAGGTATTGGCCGCGAACGCCCGCATTCTCACGAACGCGCGCATGCCCACGACCATCGAGGCCATTCGTGCCGAAATCAACGGCATTGAGCACGATCTGATGCAGCGCCGCGAAAATCAGGTGTCCGCCGCCAGCCAGCTGAAGAAGATTCGCAGGCTCATGTCG
>JACQAW010000196.1 GCA_016194725.1 Deltaproteobacteria bacterium | reverse complement strand
GTCTCGAGACGGTAAAGCGCCTCGCGCGGCGTGTTCGAATGCACCGTGGTCATGCTGCCCTCGTGGCCCGTATTCATCGCCTGCAGCATGTCCAGCGCTTCGCCACGGCGGCACTCGCCCAGCATGATGCGGTCGGGCCGCATGCGCAAAGCATTGGCCAATAGATCGCGCGATTCGATTGCCGGCATCGCTCCGTCTTTAGGGCGGGTAACCATACGTACGGAGTTTTCGTGCTGCAGAAAAATTTCAGGCGTGTCTTCGATGGTCACGATGCGCTCGCTGCGCGGCACGAACTGGCAGAATAAGTTGAGCAACGTCGTCTTGCCTGAGCCGGTACCACCGCTAATCAGAATATTTCGTTTGCCCACCACGCACACGTTCAAAAAATACGCGAGCCGCTGGTCAAAGGTGGTGTTGGCCATTAGATCTTCGGCGGTGGGCCGCTTTTTGGGAAATCGGCGAATGGTGACTACCGGGCCATGAAGCGTAAGCGGCGGCGCCACCACATTTACGCGCGAGCCGTCCGGCAAAATCAAATCGGAATAGGGCCGATCGGCTGAAAGCGGACGTCCGCCTGATTCAGTCAAGTTATGAACTATCTTGGCCAGGTCTTCCGAGGTGGGAATCTTCACGCCTGAATTCGAGAGCTTGCCTGCCTTTTCCAGAAAAACGTTCCTCATGTCATTGACCATGATTTCGGTCACGGAGTCGTCTTGGAAGAACGAATTCAGCAGCCCCAGGTCGGGCATCTTCGAATCGGGCATATCCTTTTATTATGAGGGCATTTCGACTAAAGTGCACCCATGCAAAAAGTGACCTGTCGCGCGCCGACCGGCAATATTCGACTGGATCAGGCAATCGCACAGAGTTCCGAGGCCCTGGCCCATAAGCTTTCGCGTACGCTGATTCGCAAGCTGCTCGTGGCGGGCGCCGTTTACGTCAATGGCAAGCGGGTTCGGGTGGCCTCGCGCCCCATGCGCGGGGGCGAGACCATCGACATCTATTATGATGCCGCGCGCGCGCCCGAAAAAGCGCCGGCCGACAAGTTTTTACCTCTTCGAGTTCTGTACGACGACGACGCCATCATCTGTTTCGACAAGCCCGCGGGCCTGCCCACGCAGCCCACGCTGGACGAAGCGCGCGCGAACTTATTTGAGCTGGCCAAAAGACAGCTGGCCGACAAAGCCGGCAAACCGGTTTATCTGGGCATGCATCACCGCCTGGACCGCGACACCTCGGGAGTCGTGCTGTTCACGCTCGACAACCGTCAAAACGCATTCATCGCCGACCAGTTCAAGGGCCACAACTGCACGAAAGTTTACGTCGCGGTGGTGCACGGCAAGCTCAAGAACGAAACGGGGCGCCTGGAATCTTTCATGGGCGAAGTCGGCCGCAAAGGCAAACAGGCCAAATTCGGCACCGTCAGAAGCGGCGGCAAAAAAGCGATCACCGATTTTCTGGTGCTGGGAACCGACGGCACTCATTCCCTCATCGAGGTGCGCATCACCACGGGCCGCACGCACCAGATTCGCGTGCATTTTTCGGAAATTGGCCACCCCATCGTGGGCGACACGCTTTACGGCTCGCCCGCGGTGAACTACGGCCGCCTGGGGCGTTTTCTGCTGCACGCGCACGCGCTGACCATCGAACATCCCGTGACCCACAACTCGGTACGCATCGAAAGTCCCCTGCCTCAGGAGTTTCGCCTCTGAACAAGAAGCGGGGCTTTCTGGCAACACTGCGCCTTTTCTACGTGTACGTGCGTCCGCACCGGCGCCAGTTCGCGCTGGGCCTGCTGGCGCTGTTCGGAGTCGACGCGCTCAACGTGCTGCCGCCGCTGCTGCTCAAGCAATTCATTGACCGCGTCAGCGCGGGCACCCGCCAGTACTCGCCATTTCTGTTGCTGGGGTTTTTCTATCTCGTCATCGCTCTGGGCCAGGGCATCTGCCGCTACTACTGGCGCATGTTCCTGGTGGCGTCTTCGCATCGGGTATCAGAGGCCATTCGCGAAGAATATTTCGCGAAGCTGCAGCGCCTGCCTCCGTCGTTTTATGGCAAACACCCCATCGGCGACTTGATGGCCATGGCCACGAACGACGTCGAGGCCGTGCGTTTCGCGATCGGCCCGGGGCTGCTGGTGTTTGCCGACGCTGTTTTTCTGCTCACGAGCATTCCCCCCGCCATGCTTTGGCTTTCACCCAAGCTGACAGTGCTGGCGCTGGCACCCATGCTGCTGCTGCCATTCGTGATCATCTTCGCCGAGAGGCTGATTCATGAGCGCTTTGAAAAAGTGCAGGAGCAGTTCTCGCGCCTGTCTGGCTTTGCGCAGGAAAACATCGAGGGCATCAAGATCGTCAAAGCCTTCGTGCGCGAATGGACCCAGCTGAGCCGCTTTGAGTCCCTGGGACATAAGTTCGTGAAGCTCAACGTCAGTCTGGCGACAGCTCAGAGCGTGGTCGAGCCCATCTTCATGCTCACGATAAGCCTGGGGCTGCTGTCGCTTTTCATTTTCGGCGGCCGCGAGGTGATCATCGGAACCATCGGCCTGGGCACGTTCGTCGCTTTCATGCGCTATCTCGACAATCTGGCATGGCCCATGATGGCTTTTGGCATGGCCGTCACGCATTATCAGCGCGGCAAAACCTCGCTCGAGCGAATGCTCGAGGTATTCAATGAACGCGAAGAGCCGGTGGAGCGCACGAATTTGCGCGGTGGTGCCACAAGACGCCTTTCTGTTTTCGGAAACTTTGAGCTGGAACGTCACCATGGGCGACGAGCAGGTCGATGCGACCCCGTATCTGACGCACGCGGGCCTGCGCGAAGAAACCGCCGGCTGGGGCTTGAACGCCCTGATTGGTGAACGCGGACTGAATCTTTCGGGCGGCCAACGCGCGCGCGTCACGCTGGCCCGCGCGCTTGCGCGCCAGGCGCCGCTGCTGGTGCTGGACGACGCGCTTTCCAGCGTCGATGCCGAAACCGAATCGCGAATACTCGATACCCTGGGCGCGCTGTCGGCAAGCGACGATGACCAGACCTTGCTGATGATTACCCACCGTTTCGCGCGACTGCATTCCTTTGATCAGGTGCTGGTGCTCGAAGATGGAGTGCTGGCCCAGCATGGCACGCCGGCCCGCGTGGCCGCCGGGCCGGGGCTTTACCGCAAGATGCTCGAGCTGCAGCAGATGGAGAGTGCGCTTGGCATCTAAAGTCACAGTCCATGACCAGCTGGACATGAAGAGTATCAGGCTTTTTCGACGTCGCCTGTGGCCCTATATGTGGCGGCACAAACTTTTGATGCTGGTCTCGACGGCCCTGGTGCTGCTCACGACGGTCTGTGCGCTCGTCACCCCCTGGCTGCTGGGCTACGCCGTGGACCACGTGCTGGTACCTCATGCGAGCCGCCTGCTCATACCGTTTGGGCTGATGTTTTTCGGCGCCGATTTGCTGCGGGCGGTTTCGACGGTTTTTCAGAACTACACCATCACGCTTTTCGGGCAGCGCGTGGTGCACCAGCTGCGACAGGATTTGCTGCGCCAATATCAATATTATCCGCTCGCCGAGTTCAACCGCACACCCACGGGCCGCCTGGTTACCCGGCTGGTCAACGACACCTCGAGCCTGCAAGACCTGTTTACCGGCGGCTTCGCCGTGGCACTGGGCGAGCTGGCCGCGGTATCAGGCATCATTGGCTGGCTCATTATTCTGCATCCGCGAATGGGTTTGACGTGCGTCAGCGTGTTTCCGGTCATGGCTGTCGCCGCCCACCTTTTCAGCCGCCGCATTCGCGAAGCCTCGAGGCTTTCGCGCGTGGCGCTGTCCACTTTGAACGGCACGCTTGCCGAAAACATCTCGGGCATGTGGCTCATTCAGCTCTTCAACAAGAAGGACCGCTTTCGTTCGCGGTTCGAAGAGGTGTCGCGCCCCTACACGCGGGCCCAGCTTCAGACCGTGGAGTCGTTTGCCTACTTTCAGCCCACCATCACCATACTGGCCAGTTTTTCGATGTCGATACTGATCTGGTACGGCGGCTTTCTGTCTCTGTCCCATGGCGTGACCCTGGGCCTGCTGGTCACCTTCATGTCGTATCTTCAGTCCCTGTATGCCCCCATTCGCGACATCACCGAAAAATACAGCCTGTTCGTGGCCGCTATGACCTCGTGCGAACGCATCTTCGAATTCATGGACCGCCCGCGCGAGCCAGGCACCGATGCCGGCGTGGCCACGCCCCCCGCGCTGCAGACGCGCGGGCATATCGAATTTCGCAACGTCTGGTTTCGCTACTCCGAAACCGCTCCGTGGGTGCTGCGCGACCTGAGCTTTACGCTGGCCGCCGGCGAGCGAGTGGGCATCGTGGGCCATACAGGCGCCGGAAAAACAACCGTTTCGGCGCTGCTGCTTCGTTTTTTCGAGCTCGAGCGCGGCGCGATTTACGTCGATGGCGTCGACATCAGAACGATCGACAAGCGGGCCCTGCGTCAGGCGCTGGGCTATATTCAGCAGGAGGCCTTTTTATTTTCGGGCACGATCGAGGAAAACATCCTGCTCTGGCAGGAATGGCGGCGCGACGCTTTCGCGCGGCTGCCCAGCCACCCCTCGCTTCTGGCCACGTCGCAGGTTTTCGAGAAAGGCTCCAATCTCTCTTCAGGCGAACGGCAGATCGTCTCGTTTCTCAGGGCGCTGGCGCAAAATCCGGGCGTTCTGATTCTGGACGAAGCCACGGCCCACGTGGACTCGCTTACCGAGCGGTGGATCGCGCAGCTGAGCGCCACCGCGTTTCGCGGCCGGTCGGTTCTCATTATAGCGCATCGCCTGGCGACGCTGAAAACAGTCGACCGCATCCTGGTCCTGCACCATGGTGAGCTGGTCGAGGCAGGCACGCACCAGCAGCTGCTGGCCAAACGCGGGCTTTACCACAAGCTGCACGAAATTCAGTCGCGCCGCGAGGAACTTGGCGCCGCTACAACTACTACCTCTTCTGCTGCTGGGGCCAGTACGACGGCGCCCACAGAACCTGCTTGATGTCGGCAGCGCCCGTAAAATACATCACGATGCGATCCACGCCCATGGCGATGCCGCCGCTTGGGGGCATGGTTTCGAGCGCTTTCAGAAAGTCCTCGTCGATCGGGTTTGCCGGAAAATCGGCTCCGTAAAGTTTCGCCCGCAACGCCATGTCTTTCTCGAAACGGCGCCGCTGCTCACGCGCATCGACCAGCTCGTCAAACGCGTTTCCCAGCTCGAAGCCTCCGGCATAAACTTCAAAGCGTTTGGCCCACGTCAAACCGCGCGAGTCGGTGACCATGTTCGAAAGCGCCGCCTGCGACGCTGGATAGAGATACACGATAGCCGGCCGCCCAAGCTTTTCCAGCGCGGGCTCGACGGCATTCATCATGACCAGAAAAAAAAGATCGTCCCATTCCATGGGCGGCGCTTCGCGGCCAATCCAGCCGCGTTCGATGCAAACTTTTCGCAACGGCTCGACCTCGAGCAGCGCCGAGAGCTCAAGGGAAGCAAATTTTTTAAAACACTCTTCAATCGTAAAACGCGGCCAGGGCCGCGTAACGTTTGCAGGGCAGCCCACGCGTTTTCCGATTTCGGCGAAAAGATTCTCGACGTCATCCATGATGGCTTCGTAGCCGCTATTCGCGCGATACCATTCCAGCATCGTGAACTCGGGGTTATGCGTGTTGCTCATCGGCTCCCTACGATAGGCTTTGCAGATCTGAAAAATCCGCTCGTATCCTTGCGCAAGCAAGCCCTTCATCGCGAACTCGGGGCTGGTAGGCAAAAAAACACGCTCGGCAGTGCCCGGAGCCTGGAGCTCGAGCGGACGAATGTGCGGCTCCATGCCCGGCGACAGCACAAGACTGGGAGTATCGGTCTCAAGAAAGTCCTGAGACTCAAAATAACCTCGAATTGCGCGTATAATTTCCGATCGAACCCGTCGTTTATCCATGTTTTTTCTCTGGTACGCCGTACCAAGAAGTGTCGCGTGATGCAACACTTGCTGCGTTCCGCGACAGACGAAAAACTGCCTAACGTCCTTAAACATATAGAATATTTTGATTGGACAATGGCATCACAATTGAACTATTACTCAATCAAGAGACCACTTGTACGGTCTTTAATAACCTTTTTGGGTTCAATTAAGGAGCTTTCAAATGAAAAAGTATATCGTCGCGGTTGTTGCCGCTATGTTCATGGTTGGCAGCGCTTTCGCAGCTAACACCACCACCACTTCTGCTGCTGCACCGAAGGCCAAGTCGGCCCTCGTGAAGAAAGCCAAGAAGAGCAAGAAGGGCAAGAAGGCCAAGAAGGAAGAAAAGAAAGCTGAAGAAGCTCCTAAAGCTGACATGCCTAAAGCCGACGAAACCAAGAAGGCTGAGTAAGCTTCTTTCCGAACATACAATGTTTAAGAAAAGCCGGGTGGCGCAAGCTCCCCGGCTTTTTTTATGCTAATTACCACAGTGACGGATGCCAAAAACTCCAGAATTCATCGCGAATATACTGACCAGGGTCACGAAAAGCGTCGAGAAGCTGAGCCTCGGCTGGAAAATCTATCTTTCGCTGGCCGCTATCCTGTTTCCCGTCTTCGCGCTGACGATCTTCGTGCAAATTCAGGTCACCAGCCCGCTGCTCGAAGAAGAAGTTCGCCAAATCGGCACCTCGGTCTGCCGCTCGCTCTCAACCGATATTGTCGCCAGCCATCTTTTAGGCAAACACGACGAGCTTGAAGCCCGCCTGATCGAAGCGACGTGGCAGCAGCCCAGTATCGTACGGCTCGATGTGCTTACGCGCGACGGCCTGAAGATGAATTTGCTGGCCACCAACGTCGTCGAAGATACGCCATTTGATTTCTCGGACCTTGTCATGGACGACAGCCCGCACACCGAGCTGAAACGCGACAACATAAACCGTGGCTTTTGGGAAATCATCTACCCCATCAAAGACAAGGCGCATCGCCGCCCTGTTGCTTACATCCACGCCGAAGTTTCATTACAGCTGGTGCATCAGGTCGTCGGCATTTTTTCGCGCATTGCTTATCTGGGCGCGCTGATCGCCATAGGCCTGCTCATCGGACTGCTCAGCTATTATCTGCGTCGGATGATCGCGAACGAGCGACGGCTGCGCAAGGCCGAATCTGAGAACGTCGAGCTCACCCATCAGCTGCACGAAACCCAGCGCCAGCTTTTTTTGAACGAAAAGCTGGCCATCATGGGGCAGCTGACCGCCAGCTTCGCCCACGAAATCGGCACGCCGCTCAACAGCCTTTCGGGCCATCTGCAGCTATTGCGCGAGGAAATTCGAGAGCCGGCGGCCACCAGGAATGCCGAGCACAGCTTGGGCCGTCTTGAGGTGATCAACTCGCAGGTGGGACGCATTGAAGGCATCGTGAAAGATTTTCTGACCTCGACGCACACGCCGCCGCAGCAACGCCAGCTGGTGGACATCAGTGCGCTCGTGCAACGCATTACCAAGCTGGTTGCGCCAAGAGTAAACGGCATTCGCGCGAACGTGCGCATCGATATTCCCGAAAAGCTCGAACCCTTGCGCGTGGTTCCTACCGATCTGGAACAGGTTCTGCTCAATCTGACCAACAATGCCATCGACGCCCTGGAGTCCAGCCCCAACTCGCGTGAGCTGATATACGAAGCGCGCTGTATTCAGACGGGCGCGAAAAAGACGTTGGAATTGCTGGTGCGCGACACAGGTGAAGGCATTGCTCCCGATGCTTTAAAACAGGTGCTCAAACCTTTTTTCACCACCAAGGCGCCCGGCCAGGGCACGGGGCTTGGGCTGACTATCAGCCAAAGGCTCATCAAACGCTATGGCGGGCGGCTGGAGCTTGAATCAATGCTTGGCAAGGGAACCACCATTAAAGTAAGTATTCCCTATGATTCGGCGTAATATCCTGATCGTTGACGATGATGAAGTCGCCCGAAACCTGCTCCAGGAGGTTCTGGAACGCGAGGGCTACAAGATTCAGCTGGCCTCGAGCGGCGAAGAAGCCGTCTCATTGTCAAAGGAATCGTTTTATCCCGTGGTGGTCAGCGACATTCGCATGCTCGAGCTGGACGGGCTCGATGTTTTGCGACATTTTCGCACGAATCACCCCCGCACCGTCGTTATTCTCATGACCGCTTTTGGCTCGATGGACACCGCGGTCGAGGCCATCAAAGAAGGCGCCTTTGACTACATCAGCAAGCCCTTCAAAATCGATGACTTCAAAAACATTTTCAAGAAGGCCCTGAAGCAAGCCGAGGCCCTGCAATCGCCGCCGTCGTCGGCGCCGAAATATGAAGTGGGCGACACCAAGGTCATCATCGGCTCCAGCCCGCGCATGCTCGAGATTTTCAAAACCCTCGCGCGCGCGGCCATGAGCGAAGCCGCGGTGCTGGTGCTGGGCGAAAGCGGAACGGGCAAAGAGCTCATCGCGCGCGCCATTCACCAGAACAGCTCGCGCCGCCTGAAAAAATTCATAGCCGTGAATTGCGGCGCGCTTACCGACACGCTGCTGGAAAGCGAGCTGTTCGGGCACGTCAAAGGTTCGTTTACGGGCGCCCACGAAACGCGCAAAGGCCTTTTCGAAGAGGCCAATGGCGGCACTCTTTTTCTGGACGAAATCGGCGATGTCAGCCCTCAAATGCAGGTCAAGCTTTTGCGTATTCTTCAGGACGGCGAATTTCGCCCGGTTGGCAGCAACGAGATTCGCAAAACCGACGTGCGTATCATCGCCGCCACTCATCGCAACTTGTCGCAGCTCGTGGCCGACGGAAAATTCCGTGAAGATCTTTATTATCGGCTAAAGGTCGTGAGCCTCGAAATTCCAGCCCTGCGCGACCGCACCGAAGACATTCCCGAGCTGGTGAACTATTTTCTGGCCAAGTACACGAGGAAGAACAACAAGCAGGTCTCGCACCTGACTCGCGAAGCCATGACCGCGATGTGCAAGTACTCGTGGCCCGGCAATGTGCGCGAACTTGAAAATGCCATCGAACGGGCCGTGGCATTGGCCAATACCGCGCAAATCGACATCGACGACCTGCCCGCCGAGGTGCTGCGGCCACCAGAATCCACGGCTCAGCCCAGTGCGGCTGCCGTCGCCCATGCGACTCTCGACACTCAGGCTGGCGCCAGCCTCGAGGAGCTCGAAAAGCAACACATCATGAAGGTGCTGGTTCAGGTGAGCTACAACAAAAGCCGCGCTGCTGAAGTCTTGGGCATTGATCGGGCGACACTCTATCGTAAGGCCCAAAAGTACGGCATCGACCTGCGAGAGCATTGAGCATTATGACTAACGACCTGATTCCAGCCGCCGTACTTATTCCTTTCATAACGACCGCTGGCGCGGGTGACCTGCGGCTCAAGTCCCGAAACGGTCCGCTGTCCATTTCCTCGGCTACCAAAATTCTGCTTACCGTGCGAAGCCATGCTGTCGAACATCATAAAGGTCAGATCTCATTTCCAGGTGGAGTTTTTGAGCCTTCGGACATGTCCCTTGAAGATGCCGCCTTACGCGAGAGCCATGAGGAAATCGGACTTCCGAGGGACCAGGTCGAAATAGTAGCGGAATTGCCCCAGGTTCCCACGGTTGCCACGCGTTTTCAGGTTACGCCATTCGTGGGCCTGGTTCATGGACACCCCCAGTTTCAGCCTAACCCGGCGGAAATTGGACAGATTATCTTCGTTCCCCTTCATCATTTGCTTAACCCAGCCAATTCGGTACTCGATTCTTATAACCGCGAGGGCCTGACCTATCAGTTCAAAACGTACAATTTCGGCCCTCATCGAATCTGGGGTGCCACGGG